>CAUCWU010000066.1 GCA_958446555.1 uncultured Lachnospiraceae bacterium
TTGTTCTTGATTTTGCCTGATAAAATCGCAAATGGTATCATCCTAAACCTGCCTTTGCCATCACACGCCTAATGCATGCTATTTATTTTTGTTTTTAAAATGCTCCCACACTAGATAACCTGCAAGACCAAGCGCCATGATATAGCCTAGAAAACCAAGCGCTGGTATTCCAAACAAGTGCGGCTGCATTTGTGTGGTACATAAAATACTTGATGCCAGAAGAAGTGCTGCTATAACAAGTCCCATAACCATCTTCGAGACAAGCTTCTCAAGCATCTGTGACAAATCCTCCGTCGCGTGAAGATCAAGCTTAATTCTCGTCTCATTATTTCGATAGCTCTGTAAAAGATCTGCCATTATTACGGGAATGTCCATTGCCCTATTAATGGAGCGATACAGCTGGCTTCCCTCATTTTTGAGTTCTTCCTTCCAATTTACATTTTCCCAAAATGATGCCGAAATACGTCCCGACGCTACCTCCACGATATTGACCTGAGGGCTTAAATCTGCAATTACACCCTCAATTGTAGTCATTCCTCTTGCGAGAAGTGTCAGCTGCGCCGGCATTGCAAGCTCATTGGCACTCATGATCTCTATCAGCTCTGTTAACAGTGCAGCAATATCAATGCTTCCGATATCCATCGTGCCATAACGCGTCATGAGTCCTTCAATATCAGTATATAATCGAATTCGATTTGGTTTTCCATGAAAAATGCCAAGCGCCAATATCACATCCACTAGCTCAGAATTATTTCCTCTTGCGATTGCCTTTACTGCCTTTGCTATCAGACTTTTGTCTCTTGGCGTTAGGCGTCCCATCATTCCCATATCAAGCCAAACAATTTTCCCACCGCGAATCCGAAGATTTCCTGGATGTGGATCGGCATGGAAAAATCCATCCTGCATAATCTGGCGCACATAATTGTCAGCAAGCTTTTCTCCTATTTCAACTAGGTCGTAGCCCTCCTGCTCTAATGTATGCGTATCTGAAACGCTGTAGCCATCAATATACTCCATGACGAGAACCTGTGCTGTTGTCAGTTCTCTATACAACTTAGGAGACGCAACAAAAACGACATTCTCATTATTTTTTGAAAATGTTTCCATATTTGCAGCTTCGCGAAGAAAATCCATTTCCTCTTTAGCCGCTGACCAAAACTCACTTATCACACGCTCTAAATCAACAAACCCTTTCAGCGTGGGCGGCACAAAGCGAAGCATACGCTGCATCATTGCAACATCCCTTTCCATTGTGCCATAAATGCCGCGCCTTTGAACCTTGAGCACCACATGCTCACCACTTTTAAGAAAAGCTTCATGAACCTGCGCAATCGAAGCAGACCCGATTGGTGTCTTTACAATTGATGCAAAAACATCCTCCGGGTCTTTTTTGTATGCTTCGTAAAGTACAGCCCTAACCTCATCATATGGCATTGGACTGACCTGAGAGCGCAGCTTCTGCAGCTCTTTGCAATACTCAGATGAAATTAAATCTGTTCGTATTGAAAGAATTTGTCCCAGCTTTACATAAGTTGGTCCTAGTTCTTCTAATATCTCACGCACTTTTACCGGCGTTATCCCTTTTGTAATGCGATAACGCCGCAGTACCTGCATGATTTCAGAAAGTCTCGATCTATCTTCTCTTTCACTCATCCTGTGTATTCTCTTTTTGCTCTGCCTTTTGTTCTTCATCCTGTAGTGCTTCTGCCTTTGGCTCTTCCTCCTGTGGCTTAGACGCCTTATTTAACAGCTCCTTTAAAGCATCAATCTGATCTGGTGTCATCGCTGACAGCAGTTCCTCAACAGAAGCATCCTTTTTTTTCTTATTATCCAAGGTTTCTTTAATGTTATGTTTAAGCTCCTCGTTTAACACCTTTCCCTGCTCTACGGTCAGGCTTCCCTTTTTTACGAGTTCATCCGCAACATCCTTTGCCTTCTCGGTTGTCACTGCTGCTGCACCAATACCTGCCAAAACTACATTCTTTACAAGATCTGTTACCTTAAAATCCATACTGTTACCTGCCTTTCTGCTTGTGTTAAATTTATAATCCAAAAAGCTGTGCCAATTTAGGGAAGAAAATTAATCCGCCTACAATGGCCGCTGTGATGGCTGCTACAAGCACAGCACCTGCCGCTGTGTCTTTCGCTAAACGTGCCAGCTCTTTGTGTTCCTCTGTCACCAGATCAACTACTGCTTCTATTGCAGTATTGACCTGCTCAAGTGCAATGACCATTCCACATAATATAAGGCAAATGCCCCATTCGGTCACTGTCAACTTTAATGTAACACCAAAAACTACAACTAATACAACTACTGAATAATGTATCATCATATTTCGTTCATTTTTGATGCCGTCAAATATACCTCGAAATGCATAGGCAAAACTTAAAACAAGCTCTTGCTTTACATCTAAATGATGATGTGCCGCATCTAATGCCTCCGCTGCAAAATAATGACTAATAACCTCAGTATATAAAATCAGATACATTACTGAAACGCAAAATCCACCAATAACGTCAGTTGCATAATGCACGCCAAGATAAATTCGGCTGCAGCCAACTAAAAATACAATCAACGCATTAAGCACTGTAAACGCATATCTTTGATTTTTTTTCAAGTCTGCCTGCTTAAGCATATATGCAAGAAATCCATAAAATGACGCTGCCACCATGGCATGTCCACTCGGAAAGCTATAACCGCTCTCCATAACAAGATGCATCTCCTGCGGCGGACGTATTCTCATAAAACTGCCCTTGATTGCTACATTCAAAAGAACTGTCAAAATCAAATTTCCAAGCAAAGCTATAAAATATTTACGCTGCTTTAAAATATGAATCATCGAAAGACTTATTACTAAAAGTACTACTGGATGAACCATGTTAGTCATTATTTTGAAAAATCCTGTCGCTGCGCTGCTCTTAAATGACCTTAAAATATGATACGCTGTAACATCAATCGGTGCAGTCACATATGATCCACTGATATCAGCCGCCAATAGTCCAAATAAAACTGCACATACGACAAGCGTTGGAACCTTCCACAATTTTCCTTTTTTATATTTCACTACATCACCTGCCTGTCTTTTCCTTTGTCGTCATTATAGTACAGCACAGCAAAAATGGCAAGATCATATTCTTCCAAAAAGTATATCATTTAAGCAAAATACTACATGGAAAAACATATTAAACCATGATATGATAGCGCTGTTTCTGCATTTTATTATTGTTTTTGGGGAGGTTTTTCTTATGAAGCAGAAAAAATTTGACTGGGGGTACTTTCTAAAGCACATTGCTATTATTGCGATACCAGTAGCCCTCCAGAATCTGCTCACCACCACAGGCAGTATGGTTGACACAATTATGCTGGCTTCTATCGGAGAAAAAGCGGTTGGTGCTGTCGGACTATGTGCTCAATTTTCCAGTTTGATGTTCTCCGGATACTGGGGTTTTATTGGCGGCGGCATGCTATTTTTCGCCCAATATTGGGGTGCAAAGGATCATGATGGAATTACTCGCTCCTATGGAATGACGCTTCTTTTTATGATGACCGTTGCTCTTATTTTTGCCGGCCTTGCAATCGGAGCACCTTCTTTTATCATGGGAGTCTACACCGACAAACCTGAAATTCAGGCGATTGGTATTTCTTACCTTAGAATTGTTGGCTTTGCGTACCCACTCCAAGTTTTGTCAATGGCAATGAGTGCGCTGCTTCGTTCCATTGAGCGCGTAAAAATTCCGCTTTATGGCGGCATCGCCTCTGTTATCGCCAATTGCTTTTTTAACTATCTTTTCATTTTTGGAAAATTTGGACTTCCAGAGATGGGTGCCGCTGGTGCCGCTGTCGGAACTGTTCTTGCCGGTATTGTGAATCTTTTAATTTTGATTGGCTTTATCCTTCATCAAAGGATTCCATTTGTCTTGGAATTTTCCAAACATTTTCGCTGGACAAAGGAATCTCTGCAAAATTATCTGATCAAGTGCTTCCCAATCATATGCAACGAAGTTCTGATTGGTGTTGGAAATATGATGATTAACGTTGTTCTGGGACGTCAAAGTGAACAGGCAATTGCCGCTGTCGCTGTCTTTCGTACTATGGAAGGTCTCGTCATTGCATTCTTTAGCGGTTTTTCCAATGCAGCCTCAATCCTTGTTGGAAAAGAAGTTGGTGCCGGCAATCACGAGCTTGCCTTTGAGCGCGCTAAACGTCTGGTTTATCTATGCAGTGCCATTATAAGTATTGCCTGTCTGACACTTTTGCTCGTTCACAATCCACTTCTTCATACGCTCGGACTTTCAGGAAAATCGTATGAAATTGGTACTGGCATGCTTATCATTTACAGCATTGCCGCCATCATTCGTATGGGAAACTGGGCACAAAACGACACCTACCGTTCTGCCGGAGATGCCGCTTTTGGTTCCATTATGGAGATTACATTCATGTATCTTATGGTGCTTCCATTTGTATATCTTTCTAATTTTTATTTTCATGCACCATTTCTTCTTGTGTTTGCATTCTGCTATATTGATGAGCCGATCCGCTACATTATCATGCAGTGTCATCTCTACTCTGGAAAGTGGATCCGTCCTGTATCTGATGCCGGTCTTGCCACCATTGATAAATTCCGGGCGCAACACCACATTGAAGTTAAAAGGCAGAAGCAATCACACAATAAAAGTTAATTTCATTTGTAATTTAATGCTAATCTAATTGTATGATCCACTATATTTTTTTCGATTTATCATGATTCGTTGTCATTACGCTTTTTTAAACGCTGGTTCAGCTTTTGTGCTTCCCTATTTCCCTTCGTCCACGAATACAAGGAAATAATGAAAAAGATAATGGCAACGGATAATGCCATCATAGTAACCTGCATCGGCTCATGAATGTCAATCCAACCAAACAAGTTGCCGCCACCGAGCATAATCCCATTCATAATCAAATAGTGAATGGCAATGCGAATCACAAACTCTTTTCTTGTCATGCTGCGATCCCAAGGATAAATCAGAGAGGAAAGTGCTCCCAAAAATGACAATACTGGAATCTGCCATAGAATAGAAGCCGGAACCATGCCATCGCCTCCGTTTAATACTGTCATAGCAATCGCCGCAAACAGCGACCAAACCGTAATTTCATAAAATTTATTCAAAACGAACTCAAATTTTGTCATGTTCCTTCTCCCTTCTAATTTTTCAGTCCTAATCGAACCTTTAAAAGTGAAACGTACTGTCTAGATATTACGACATGCTCTTTGTTGGTCATGCAGGCATCCATACGTCCCTGAAACATTGGACTAAAATGATCGACCTTTGATAAATTTATGATGACTGATTTTGAGACTCTGAAAAAATCAGCATTTCCATACTGCTGCTCTAACTCATACAACTTTGAATGAATTTCAAATACTTTTGTATCCAGATAGGCAAACACACGATTGTCAACTGCCTCAAAATAGCAGATATCGCGAAGCTGTACTTGATGCATTTTTTCTCCGTCAAATACCGTCAATTTTTCCTGATCGGATTGGAGTGCCTTAAGAAGTCGACTGATTCTTTCATCTATTCCACGGCATCGGATAATGACTTCCTCTTCCTCCTCTGCCGAACACTCCTGTATTGTTACTTTCATAAAATCCCACCTCTCAGACCTTTAGCGATCTTTTAATTTTCTTCGTTTTGCGATTGCAGCTGCAATTACGATGACAACCACTGCCCAAGCAATCAATAGTAAAATCTGTCCCAATATACTGATTGTCTGTGCGCCATTTTTTAGTGTGACACCCATCTGTTCGAAAAATACAGTCTGTACGGTATCTGACATTCCTGCAAAAACTGTTTTAGATGCACTTTGCATACAAAATCTTCGCATCAGAGCAGTTCCATGAATCACTGGAAGAAGTTTTACCACATTTTGAAGCCATTCAGACATGGACGCCACTGGAATGTAAGTACCACCCAAGAAACCTACAAGTGTACCAGCCACAGTCAACATACCACTCCATGCACTTCCTGTGCGTATAAACAATGCTGCCAAATAGCCAATTGTTGAAAATACAAACGTATTTAATGCAATCACACCGACAAGTGATACCAGATCAACAATTCCAAGTACTGGATGTCCTTTTAATGCAAAGAACCCTTCTCCCACTGCCAATGTCGTAAGGCAAATCACCATACCACTAACCCAAGCTGACAAAATATAACCCAGTGACAGATAAAAACGACTTGCTGGTGTCACATAAAAGGCACGAAGCCGACCTCTTTCCTCATCTTCTACCATTGCACCAATCGCAGTTAGCGATACTGTTACGCTGTTAATACCCAGAATACCACCCATGATCCACAATTGAACCAGCCACGAGGCATTTTTTGCATTTTCCTCTGCTGTGCCAGTTCCATATTGATTCAATGCGTCAAGCAAACCCTCTGATGACGACTCTCCAAGAAAGACAACCATAATGGCAAGCAAAATCAGTGCTGATAATATCGAAAAAAAGACAGCACTTTTGTCTCGAAAATAAATTAACAGATTTCTCTTTGTCATTGCTTTGATCTCGTTCATATGTTGCCTCCTTTCAATCTCTTTCCAGTAACTGCAAGAAATACGTCATCCATCGTTCCCTGTTGTAATTCAAAGCCTTCAAGCTGATCTGATAACTGATTTAAAATTGGGATTGCTTCCATGCTGTTTTCTAATACACGGATCTCTGATTTTGCTGTTATCGGTATTGTATCATATATTTTTTCATTATCAGAAGTAAGTGTGTCTTTCTCTTGTTTATAATACAACGTCAGCATATCCTTTGCATAGCGCATTTTTAATTCCTGTGGTGTGCCAAACTCACAAATTTTCCCCTTATCAAGAATTGCAATGTGGCCTGCTGCGGCTGCCTCTTCCATATAGTGAGTGGTCAAAAAGACCGTCACTTTGTCATCTCTTTGCAGAGATTTCACACTTGCCCATACTTGCTTTCTCGTCGCCGGATCAAGCCCCGTCGTCGGCTCATCCAAGAACAAAACCTCTGGATCATTTAGCAGTGCTGCCGCAATCTCACATCGCCTCTTTTGTCCACCAGAAAGTTTTGCATAACGTCTTGCATAGATATCCTCTAAATGAAGTTTTTCACAGACAGTGTGAATGCGCTCTTTTTGCCATGCACTTTTTGTCTGATACATTGCAGCACGCACTTGCAAATTTTCCTTAACCGTCAGTCGATCGTCTAACACATTCTCCTGCCAAACGACACCAATTTTCTGCCGGATCTGTTCATCTTCCTCTCCCACACGCAGTCCACCAATTTCTATCTCACCACCTGTCGGTGAAAACAACGTGCACATCATGCGAATTGTTGTTGATTTTCCAGCTCCATTTACACCGAGAAAGCCAAACAATTCCCCTTTTTGCACGGTAAAACTGATGTCATCGACGGCTTTGATTTCAGCGAAATACTTTTTCAGATTTTTTACGGTGATCTCTGATTGCATATGCATTCCTCCCTTATATGTTCACAGGCTCGCCTGCGTAGTGATTATCCCATGAATATCATTCACTAATATAAGGATAGCGAAATTAGGAATATACAGCAAGCAATTCGCGGCAAGATGCGCAAAGGCAGCGGTAAGATGCAAATTGCCGCATCTTATCGCTGCCGAATGTCCCCCTCGGTGAAGCGATTGCCCACGAGCCTAACCGTTTCACTTTACGGCGTCGTGGGCAAAGCACTTCCACCTCGGAAAGCTATATTCATAAGAGGTGTATATCTGCGCCTTCTCTCCAGATCTGCACGGCCATATACGGCTTTGCTGGGAGTGTTACCTTAAATTTGCCTTGGAAGCTACCGCGATCTTCGATTGTCATGTTCCAAGTATCGAGCACACGCACATGCCAGCTTGACTTATCGTCGAAATGAAACTCGCGGAATGTTGGTCGCATGAAGCTATAATAAATCAGATAATATTCCTTGCATCCGCACTCTGCCTCTCCTGCTGTCAACTGTTGTGGCACAGCGCACACCTCGTCCCAGCTTCGATTGCATGGCTGAAGACCGAGTCCTGGTGTTTCTTTTAATCGGTCAAGCAAAAATCCAAAGCGCTTATGGCTCTCTCCGTGAAGCTTGCCACCATGTGACCACCACAGAATATTTTCTTTATTTAAATAGGTTTCACCGTGACCCGGATAGCCGCCTCTGCAAGCTGCCTCCCAGAAACGTCTTAGCATTTCCTCTCCGGTTAAATTTCCCCATCCGTGCTGAATATCACCCTCATAGGCAATCTCATCGAGCACAACTGGCTTTCTGTAGCGTTCACGAAGTTCATTCGTGCACTCTGCACTCTTATACAGATCGGTTCTTTGCACGCTACAGTGCGTGATCCATGGCTTTGAAAAATCATATAAAGAAATGCAGTTATGGATGGATCTCATATGATGATACGGATCTTTCTCACAAAGAATCGACGCATAATGTTCCCAATCGTCAAGAGTCTTGTGTGGCAGAAGATCATACTCGTTTGCCAGTGACCACCATACATTTGCAAAAGCACTTAATCTGGCAACTGCATAGTTCCAGTACAGATCATCCTGTTCTCTTGTCATTTGAGAGAAGCCCCAGCGGTCATACGGGTGCATCATGATAAGATCGGCTTCGATTCCAAGCTCGCCTAGACGACGAATGCAGTTTTCAATATGCTGGAAATGTGCTGGATTAAAACGAGTCAAATCCCAGTGATTTCCTTCTGTTTTTCCCGTATAGTCCCAGAAATTTTCCGTTGTCAGCACACTTGAATCCATTGGTGTTCCCTCATACGGATAAGAACGTGGCTCACGCAGGTTATAATCATAGTGCTTTGGACAGATACAAAAACGAATTTTGTTAAACGCACTATTTTTCAATGTCTCAAATGTCTGCTCAATCAGCTCATCGCTTTGAAGCTCCCAAACATAGCAGGTCGTTCCAATTGAATAGTATGGTGTGCCATCCTCGTAGGCCATATGGTAGGTGTTTGCAACACGCACTGGGCCATGTGCATTTTCTTTTGGGGCTGTTACAGTAAAGTTACCAGTACAATCACCTCCAAATGTGGTCTGAATCTGATAGGTGTAAGCTCCCTCAAAGGACGGCATAAAACGGATGCGATACACACCGTCACCATCATAGAAACCGTCGCAAGATACCGTTTCATTGTCACCTTTAAAAATTCCTGTTACTTTTTGCTCGGTAAATGGGTTTCCATCCTTTGGTCCGACAATGCTGACTTCAAAAATACCCCATCTGCTGCAGGTGGTTTGCTGCATAATTGTTTGATTCATGTTTCTTTGTACTCCTTTCGCATTTTTTCATCACTTCCGATTAACACTTTCTTTCCCTCAAAAGCAAAACCATAGTGTCGGATTTGTTTTTTGCTGATTCCTTGCTCGACAAGCATTGAATCATGAAGACCATATTTATGGTCTTTCCAAAACGGCGAGGACGCGCAGTTAATGTCACACTGTCAGCCGACTCCCACCACTCTTTGATCAAATCAGTCTTATCTACCAGAAAATAGCCTTTTTCTCGAATTTCTTCGAAACTCTGGTTTCCAATGCTGATTGTTCTTGCCATCTCTGCCTCCCTTCATCTCACAAAAAATTATCAATTTCTCGAACACTTCTCTGCATCCATAGCCAGTACAAACATCAATA
>CAUCWU010000067.1 GCA_958446555.1 uncultured Lachnospiraceae bacterium
CTGGAGACAAACTGATTTTAACAAAAAGACTAGGTGTAGGAATTATATGTGCGGCAAACCGTGTAAAACAAGCACCTGAGGGAGCCATGGAGCAGGTGCTTGCTTCTATGACAACACTTAACCGCACAGCATCTGAGATTGCAAGAAATTTTTGCATACATGCCTGTACAGATGTGACAGGCTTTGGATTTTTAGGTCATCTTCATGAGATGATGGATGGAAGGCTCTCGAGTATAATCTATGCTGATCAGGTTCCAGTATTTGATGGTGCAATGGAATGCGCTGAAGAATTTTTATTGACTGCAGCAGGTCAAAAAAATAGAAACCATCTCGAAGGATATGTGAAGTTTGAGGATATATCATTTGGAATGGAAGAAGTGCTGTATGATCCACAAACGTCAGGCGGTTTATTGTTTGCTGTACCAAAAGCACAGGCAGATGAATTGTGTGAAAAGCTGCAAAAAGCAGGTCTTCCAGCTGCTATCGTAGGAGAAGTGACAGAACAAAAAAAATCAGAAATTTTTGTAATTGATCATAAGAAAAAATAGCGAAAACAGGAGAAAAAACATTATGAAAAAAGAAGTAAATGCAATTGGCGATATCTGCCCGATTCCATTAGTGAAGGCAAAAGAGGCAATTAAAGAATTAAATGGAATAGGTGTGGTAGAGGTATTAGTTGATAATGAAATTGCTGTACAGAATTTAACAAAAATGGCGCAGCAAAAAGGATATGGATGTGAGTCTAAAAAGATAAAAGATCAGGAATATCGTGTAACGCTGACAGTTGGAGAGACAGATGAACAAACAACACAAAAACCTGATAGTGAAACTGCAAAGAATACAGAAGAATGTATTCCATGTGCACCAACAAAGAAGACTAGTCTTGTTGTTATTTCTTCTAAAACTATGGGAGGCCCAAATGAGCAGTTGGGCGCAACGTTATTAAAGGGCTTTATTTATGCGCTGACACAGCAGGATGAGCTGCCAGATCAGATGCTTTTTTATAACGGCGGTGCATTTTTAACGTGCGAGGGTTCAGAATCATTAGAAGATCTGAAAAGCTTAGAAGCACAGGGGGTGGAGATTCGCACATGTGGTACATGTCTGAATTTTTATGGACTGACAGAAAAGCTTCAGGTTGGAGAAGTTACAAATATGTATGATATAGCAGAGCGAATGAGCAAAGCAGACAGGATTATAAAACCATGATTTATCTGGATAATGCAGCAACTTCTCTGCAAAAGCCAAAAGAAGTAGAAGAAGAAATTATTAGAGCCCTGCATACGATGGGCAATCCTGGGCGTGGTGCGCATGATGCCACGCTGCAGGCAGGAAGATGCGTTTATCAGGTTAGAGAGCAGTTAGCACAGCTTTTTAACGCAGAGAGTGCTGACTGCATTGCATTTACATCAAATGCAACCGAAGCCTTAAATACAGCGATTTTAGGATTATTTCAAAAAGGCGATCATGTGATTACAACAGTGTGTGAACATAATTCGGTGTTGCGTCCGCTTTATCGTCTACAAAAGCAGGGAGTAGAAGTAAGCTTTTTATCTGCAGATGAACAGGGAATATTAGACTACGACAAGCTTCCAGCACTGATAAAAGAAAATACAAAAGCAGTTATTGTGACACATGCATCGAATCTTACAGGAAACATCACGGATTTGGAATGCATAAAAAAAGAAATATCACATAAAGATATCCTTCTTATTGTAGATGCTTCTCAGACAGCAGGAATTTTGCCGATTGATGTGCAGAAAATGGGGATCGATGTCCTTTGCTTTACAGGACATAAGGGTCTGATGGGACCGCAGGGAACAGGCGGACTTTATGTGCGTCAAGGAGTAAAAATCAATCCATTAAAGGTCGGAGGAAGCGGTATTCACAGCTTTGATCATGATCATCCAAAGGCAATGCCAGAGCACCTTGAAGCCGGCACATTAAATGTACATGGAATTGCTGGCCTTGGCGGTGCGCTGAACTATTTGAGTGAGATTGGCACAGAAGCGATTATAAAAAAAGAAAGATCGCTTATAAAACGATTAGAGGATCAGATTCGTGATCTGCCGAACATCCACCTGTATGGAAATCCAGACAGCAGCCAGAGAGTGGGGATTCTTTCGTTTAATATGGGAGATGAAGATTCTGCTTATGTTGCAGACTGGCTTTTTGAAGAGGAAGAAATTGCTGTCCGTTCAGGTGCTCATTGTGCGCCGCTCATGCACGAGACATTGGGCACAAAAATGCAGGGAGCTGTTAGAATATCTGTGTCTCATAAAAATACAGAGGAAGAAATTGACAGAACAGCAAATGCGATTAAAAAGTTGTCACAGCTGCTGGAATAATGGGAGAGTCAATCTGATATGAGAATAAAAAAGAAAACCTGGATTTTAACATTTGAAAGTACTACGCAGGCAATGGCAGCTGATAAATTTGGAATAGAGCAAAAATTGCCGGGTCGACTGATCCCGATTCCACGGGAAATCACAGCAGGATGTGGTCTTTGCTGGAAAGCTGACCCAAAAGAAAGAGAAAAAGTGTTAGAAACGTTACAGGCAGCTGGGTATCACTGGGAGGCAGAATATATTTTAGACTTATAAAAAGTGAAAGGAAACTTCCGATGAAAAAAAGTGATCTAATTATAGTGCGCGGTGCTGGTGATCTGGCAACGGGAACGATTCATAGATTAAAAAAGAGTGGATTTCGTTTATTGGTGCTGGAAACGGATCATCCGGCTGCCATTAGGAGACAAGTCGCATTAAGCGAGGCTGTTTATAGCAAAAGTGCCTGTGTGGAAGGTGTGGAGGCAGTTCGTGTAGAAGATGAAAAACAGATGATTGATGCATGGAAAAACGGCAAAGTACCAGTAATGGTTGATCCAACGGGAGAAAGCATTGCTTCAATGCAGCCAAAGGTTGTAGTAGATGCGATTCTTGCAAAGCGTAATCTCGGAACTAATAAAAATATGGCACCACTTACTATTGCACTTGGTCCTGGCTTTACTGCAGGTGTCGATGTGGATGTTGTAATTGAGACAAAGCGCGGTCACAATTTGGGCCGGGTGATTCGTGAAGGAAGTGCATATCCAAATACTGGAATACCGGGCATAATCGACGGTTACGGAGCAGAGCGTGTCATTCATGCACCGGCAGACGGCATATTAAAAAACAAGAGTAAAATTGGAGATATCGTAGAAAAAGGTCAGGTGATAGCTGTAATTGAAGCATCAGACAAAGAAAACGTCGCAGATATAAAAAAAACAGAGGTGACAGCAACTATTGACGGTCTTCTTCGTGGACTTATTCGAGACAATTATCCAGTCACAAAAGGCTTTAAGATTGCTGATATCGACCCAAGAAAAGAAGAATTGGCAAATTGCTTTACGATTTCAGATAAGGCAAGATGCATTGCAGGAAGCGTTTTAGAAGTTATCTGCGAAACATTACAGTAAACAAAGAAAGTAAGGAAAATATTATGAAACTAATGAAAACAGAAGAAGCTGTGGGACAGGTATTGTGCCATGATATCACACAGATTATTCCAGGTGTGACAAAAGATGCGGTATTTCGAAAGGGTCACATAATCACAAAGGAGGATATTCCTGTCCTTTTAAGTGTTGGAAAGGAACATATATATATTTGGGAAAAGGATGAGCATATGCTGCACGAAAATGAGGCAGCACAAATTCTTTATGAGATGTGTAGAAACGAGCATATGCATCCATCTGCTGTAAAGGAAGGAAAAATAGAGCTTATTGCGGATTGTGACGGTCTTTTTAAGGTGGATCGCGAGAAGCTAAGGAAAGTCAATAGTTTGGGAGAAATGATGATTGCGACACGTCATGGCAACACCTTTGTAAAAAAAGGTGATAAGTTAGCAGGGACGAGAATCATTCCGCTTGTGATTGAAAAAGAAAAAATGGAGCGCGCAAAAGAGATTTGTAATGACGGGTCTATTTTGGAAATAAAGCCGCTGCAACCAAAAAAAGCTGCGATTTTAACAACAGGAAGTGAAGTTTATCACGGACGCATTCAGGATAAATTTACGCCAGTTCTAGTAGAAAAATTAAAGGAATATGGCAGTGAAGTGATATTCCACGAGATTTATGATGATGACAATGAGGCAATTACTAAGGGCTGCCTTAGTGCTATAGAACAGGGAGCCGAGATTGTTTTATGCACAGGCGGCATGAGCGTAGATCCAGATGACAAAACACCGCTTGCCATCAAAAATACGGGGGCAAGAATTGTTTCTTACGGTGCACCAGTTCTTCCGGGAGCAATGTTTTTAGTATCTTATTATGAATATAAGGATAAAACGATTCCGATTGTGGGACTGCCGGGCTGTGTTATGTATGCAAAAAGAACGATTTTTGATCTGGCATTGCCGCGCTTGTTAGCGGATGATTTTATCACGGCAGAGGAACTGGCATTACTGGGAGAAGGCGGACTATGCTTAAACTGTCCAGTCTGTACTTACCCTAACTGCGGTTTTGGAAAAGGCTGGTAAGCAGCATGCTGGATCAATATGGAAGAAATATTACTTACTTGCGTATTTCGATCACAGATCGATGTAACCTGCGCTGTAAGTATTGCATGCCAGATGGAGTTACAGATGTAGGAATGAAAAATATTCTTACGTTTGAGGAAATCTGGGAGATTGTAAGGGCTGGCGTCAGCCTTGGCATTACGCATGTCAGAATTACAGGCGGTGAGCCGTTAGTGCGAAAAGGCTGTGTAGATCTCATTCGAGGGATTAGGGCAATTCCGGGTGTGGAAACGATCACAATGACCACGAATGGAGTTTTACTTAGAACTTATGCTGCTTCATTAAAGGAAGCGGGACTAGACGGATTAAATGTGAGTCTGGATACCCTTGATTTTGAAGAATTTGCATCTCTTGCAGGAAGGCAAAATTTAAAAGAAGTACTTGATGGAATACAGGCGGCAAAAGAAATGGAGCTGCCTGTGAAAATCAATACAGTCAATCGAAAAGAGCTAAATCCTATTTCTCTTGTTTTGTATGCACAGCAGGAAAAAATACCGCTTCGTTTTATTGAGATGATGCCGGTTGGCTATGGAAAACAGTATGTAGGAAGAAGTAATGATGAACTGAGAGCATGTCTTGAAGATGAGTTTGGAAAGTCAGAAATGATCATGTATCAAGCAAATCAAAAAAAACAGGTATCAGAACAGATATCACACATGGTTCAGACATTACATACAAAAGAAGTCCCAATAGGAAGCGGCCCGGCAGTGTATTATAAGTTTTCTAAGTTAACAATTCCAGTTGGCTTTATAAGTGCAATTCATGGAAAGTTTTGTGAAAGCTGCAACAGAGTTAGATTGACGGCACAGGGGTATTTAAAGCTGTGTCTTTGCTATGATAAAGGAATTGATCTGCGCCAGATTCTGCGTGGAGGCGAGGCTTTGCAAAACGAAAAAGATATACAGAAAGCGCTAAATGAGAAACTAACAACTGCAATGAGAGATGCCATTTACAAAAAGCCGGCAGCTCATTGCTTTGAGCATCCAGAGGAGATGACTGAAATCAACGAGATGGTCAAAATTGGTGGGTAGCACCCGACAAAGTCAAAAGAATGCAGCAAAGCAGGAAAGGAACAACAAAAGTGGGAGTTATTAAAGGAATCTGTATCAGCGAAAAGCGTGGTACGGCAAAACATGAAATTGAAGAAGCAGTTTTTGTGAAGGACTGGGGAATTGAGAAAGATGCACATGCAGGTCACTGGCACAGACAGGTGAGCCTTCTGTCATATGAAAAAATAGAGGAGTTTAGAAAAAAAGGAGCGCAGATTGGGCTTGGCGCTTTTGGAGAAAACCTGATCGTAGAAGGCTATGATTTTCGAAATCTTCCAGTGGGAACACGATTTCAATGCGGCGATGTTATTTTAGAGATGACTCAGATTGGAAAAGAATGTCACAGCCACTGTGAAATTTATAAGAGAATGGGCGAGTGCATTATGCCAAGAGAGGGCGTATTTGCCGTTGTAATTCAGGGTGGAAAAATCAAAAAGGGCGACATTTTTGAAAAGATGTAACTATTCAGAGCCATGCAAAATTGCTTTCTGTGAATGCTTGCATTCAGACAGAATAGCAATTTTATATGGCGAGGTAACCACATGAGCAAAATAGAAGCATCGAAGATGCGATTTTGCGAATGGGGTTCTGAATAGTTACAAAAGATGCAAAAAACAATTGGAGGAAACGTTATATATGAAAACACTTTATCAATTGTTATTAGATCGTTGGAATCAAAATTGTGATACAGTTCTGGTCACTATTGTGGAAGGAAATGGTTCAATTCCGCGCACGACTGGAGCCTATATGGCGGCAGATCAGACAGGCAGAATTTATGGAACAATCGGCGGCGGAAATCTGGAATATCAGGCCGTAAAAAAAGCAATGACGATAGCTGGAAAGGATGCTCATTTTGTCGAGGATTTTGACTTGGGAACAGGAGAAAATGGCGGCCTTGAAATGGTCTGCGGAGGTAAAGTAAAGGTTTTATTTTACAGCGTGAAAAGTCAGGATACAAAGATTGTCTCTTTTTTAAAGGAAGCATTAAAGATGGAAGAAGAGAAAAAGCCATATTGGCTGCTACTTCCATTTTCAAAAGGATATCCTAAAATAGAGTCTCATCTTGAGGAGGGACGAGGTCATTGCCGAATACTTGAAAAATACGAGAATGATGAAACTCAAAAAATTTATGCCGAGGAATTTAACTTTGATGGAAAGGTTTATATTTTCGGAGGGGGTCATCTTGCACAGGAGCTTGTTCCAGTACTCAGTCATTTGGGCTTTTGGTGCATGGTAATGGATGACAGAGAGGAGTACACCTCTTGTAATTTATTCCCAGGTGTACAGGAAACAAAAACTGTTGATTTTACGACGCTTTCTGATCTATTGGAAGTGAAAAAGGAAGATTATCTTGTAGTTGTTACAAGAGGACATAGCTGTGATGCAGATGTTGAGCGGTTTGCGCTGCGCACACCTGCTTTTTATATAGGCGTAGTGGGAAGCAAACGAAAGACTCAGTACGTCAGAGAAAAACTACTGGCGGAGGGCTTCACCAATGAAGAACTTGACCGTGTACATGCACCAATTGGAATAGACATTGCAAGTGAGACACCGGCCGAGATAGCTATCAGTATTGCGGCACAGCTTATACAAATTAGAGCAGAAAAAGCAGGATTACGGAGAAAAAACAAATGAGAAAAGTAGGGATGTTAATGGTAACGGCTTTGGCAGTATCACTGCTTGCAGGATGTGGTTCTAAGGCAGTAGCTAAGACCGAAGCAGTTACAATTACTGTATTTGCAGCAAAGAGTCTGAATCAGGTAATGGAGGAACTGATCGCAGAGTTTCAGAAAACACACGAAAATGTAAATGTACAGGGAAGCTATGACAGCTCAGGAACTTTGATGGTTCAGATTGAAGAAGGCGCAGACTGTGACGTATTTTTCTCAGCAGCAGTTAAGCAGATGAATCAGCTTGATGAGACAGATGGTCTTGTCGTAGAGGGAACACGTCACAACGTTGTAAACAACCAGGTTTGTGTAGTAACATATAAGGGAAGCAACACCAAGGTAACAGGTCTTATGGATATTAAAAATGCTGGCAGCATTGCACTTGCAGATGGTTCAGTGCCTGTAGGAAAATACACACGTCAGGCAATGGTAAATGCAGGAATGTTAGAAAAGGCAGATGATGTATCAAAGATTTCAACAACAGACATTTCAGAAGCACTTGGCGGTGTGGAAATCAATGAATGTGCAAATGTAGGTGTTGTTACGTCAGCAGTGGCAGAGGGATCAAATGAGGTAGGAACTGTTTATTATTCCGATACATATGGATTAGAAGATCGTCTTGAAATTTTAGAGAAGATTCCTTATGATCTGACAGGAGATGTTATTTATCCGGTAGCACAAATTCAAAATTCAGAGGCAGATGAGCTTGAGGCATCCACAGCAAAGGAATTTGTCGATTTCTTAATTACAGATGATGCAAAAGAAATTTTCCAGAAGTATTATTTCGATACTGATGTAGAAGATTAAAAGTAAGTTTCCTTGTCCATTTGGTGCATTGCTTCTGTGGACGTGATACTCTTACTAAATTGATGGAAATAATGGTGGCACAATGGAAGAATTGATGGAATTTATGAGAGGGCTTGATTGGAGTCCTTTGCTGATCTCATTAAAGACTGGAGTGGTGGCAACCATTCTTTCTTTTTTTGGCGGGATCTTTGCAGCAAGACAGGTAATAAAAGCAGGACCTAAAACAAAAGCAGTATTGGATGGTATTCTTACACTGCCAATGGTACTGCCGCCAACGGTAGCCGGTTTTTTTCTTTTACTGATTTTTAGTCTGCGCCGTCCATTTGGCGCTGCGCTTTATGAAGGCTGTGGAATTAAGGTCGTACAGACTTGGCTTGGCTGCGTGCTTGCAGCAACTGTGATTGCTTTTCCTCTTATGTATAGAAATGCCAGAGCAGCATTTGAGCAGGTAGATGCAAATTTAATCTATGCAGCCAGAACACTTGGTATGTCGGAAATGAAAATTTTCTGGAAGGTTGTGATTCCATCGGCGCGTCCAGGAATACTTTCTGGAACGGTTTTGACATTTGCAAGAGCCATGGGAGAGTATGGAGCTACATCTATGCTTGCAGGAAATATTCCGAAAAAGACAGGAACGATTTCACAGAAAATTGCGATGGTAATTCAAAATGGAGATTACAAGACAGCCGGTTTTTGGGTAATGGTGATCGTGGTGATTGCATTTGTCGTTGTGCTGTTAATGAATCTTTTAGGATCAGGAAAAAACAAACAGAAAAAACAATGGTAATGATAGGGGCAAAAGACAGATATGTTGCAGGTAACGATAAAAAAGAAAATGGGAAATTTTTTGCTGGATGTGGACTTTTGCATGGATGGCGGAGTATTTGCAATTCTGGGTGCATCTGGATGCGGAAAAAGTATGACATTAAAATGCATTGCAGGTATTGAGCGTCCTGACGAAGGACGAATTGTTTTAAATGACAGAGTTCTGTTTGATTCGAAAAAAAAGATAAATTTGCCGCCACAAAAAAGAAAAGTCGGATATATGTTTCAGGACTATGCATTATTTCCTAACATGAATGTGGTACAGAATATACAGGCAGGAATGGGCAAAAAACCAGATAAAAAAAAGGTACAGGAGTATATAACAGGTTTTCAGCTGACAGGTCTTGAAACACACATGCCAGATCAGCTCTCAGGAGGTCAAAAGCAGCGCGTCGCGATGGCGCGTATGTTAGCGGCAGAACCAGAGCTTCTTCTTTTAGATGAACCATTTGCCGCATTAGACAGTTATCTTAAGTGGAAGATGGAGCAGCAGATGATGGATTTGTTAAAAGATATTCAAAAGCCAGCCTTGTTTGTATCGCACAGCAGAGATGAAGTGTATCGCATTTGTGATACTGTAAGCTGTATCAATCAGGGAAAGATGGAAGTGATTGAACCGGTAAAAGAATTTTTTAAGAATCCAAAGACAAAAACAGCAGCTCTCTTGTCAGGCTGTAAAAATATTTGCAGTGTGGAACTGGTAAAGGATTTAGAGCCGACAGAAACACCG
>CAUCWU010000068.1 GCA_958446555.1 uncultured Lachnospiraceae bacterium
TGAGGGAATTCCAGATTCACTGGCAGAGTCGGCTCGAATTGATGGTGCATCAGAGGTTCGTATTTTCTTTAAGGTGATTCTTCCACTGTGTAAGCCAGTTATTGCAGCGCTTGCGATTATGACAGCAGTTGGTCATTGGAATTCTTGGTTTGATGTTTATATTTACAATCCGAGTGGTCGATTTGATACACTTCAGATGTATTTAAGAAAGATTCTTCTTGATAGCGAGGCTGCATCGAAGTTAATGAACGATCAGAAGAAGTATGAGGCAATGAAGAATTTGACAACTAGTTCGGTTCGTGCAGCAACGACAATGATTGTAACGATTCCGATTGTATGTGTCTATCCATTCTTCCAGAAATATTTTGTCAGTGGTATTACGATTGGTGCAGTAAAGGGCTGATGGCTCTGCATGGATGGACCCAAAATTTGATCCTAAAGCAGAAAGAGAGCGTGGCATGAAAGAAAAAAGAAAAGTCTATTATTTGACAAACTCTGAATTTGATGTGCTAATATCAAAGGGAATCATTTGTTCAATGAAACGAACTTCAGATGGCTATAAGACCCAGTATGCAGATGAGACACTTGGATTTGGCGCAGTCTATCTACTATATGAGAATCAAGCCGGATCAGAGATTGAATTCTGGGCAAATGATCAAACAGAGTACCAAGAGTCTGGTATCGTCTCAAAAGGGAATGATTTGAAATATCAGTCAACTACATCAGATGGGACACTTTGTGTTTCTACTTTATATCGGTTGGAGTACGACAAACTTTCCCAGACAGTAACGGTTGAGAATACTTCGAAGAATCGGGTGACACTTTGTGATATCGGCATTCGTCAGGCATGCCATACTGATTTTAAGTGGGGAGAGAGCGCATCGCCAAATGTCATTGGACATTATCATATTGGGGGTCACAGCTCTCATGGCACATATTATCGAGTGGATGGAGAGGGACCGTGTCTTATTTTTGCACCAAAGGATGATACTGAGCTTTTGTTTTACGATATGCAAAAATGGTTTGATCAGTCAGCTCATGAGAAAGAAAAAACAGAAGATGAGGGCGAGGGAAAGGGCTTTACGATGCTGTATCCATTTGCAGCAAAAAGAGGAAAGCGGGCAGAAGAAAAAGGCGCTCGCCTTCGCACAAAGCAAAAGATGGTAACGCTTGATCCGGGTCAATCGGTTTCATTTTCATTTTCCTATTTTTGGGCAGACCATTTTCTAAAAGCTGGAGAACGAATGGCAAGTGAAGGTCTTGTTCATGCAGTGAGTGTCCCAGGCTATACAATTCCACAGGGGACAAATGTACAGCTTTGCTTAGAGTCGGCTTGGGGAAGTGATGAAGTACAGGTATCCATTGATACGGCAACGGATTTGTTAAGTTGTGTTCGAACAGAGCAAGAAGAAAAGTCTAGGCTTCAAAAGCGTTTTTACGAGTTTTCATTTGAGTCACTTGGGGAGCATACAGTGCAGGTAAGATATGGAAATGGAAAGACAGCATATCTGTATTATTTTGCAACAGAAAACGTGCAGACACTCTGGGAAAAACGAGCCGCATTTATTGCATCCCATCAGGTAACAGATGAGAAATTATGGTACGATGGACTTTTATGTGAGTGGAATAATAAGACACAGGTACAGCTTTCACCAGATAATTATGACACGATTGGTGGTTGGCGTATTTATGAAGTCAGCTGTGACGATCCAGGTCTTGCAAAGCCGGCATTTTTATCTTCAAAACAGACAGTGCTTCCAAAACAGGACGAGATTACTGCGCTAGATCACTATTTAGATCGCTTTGTTTGGGGTGGATTACAGCAAACCGAGGAGGAAGTATATCCGTATGGAATTTATGGAATTCCGGATTGGCATGTACTTCGAAATTCAAAGGAGGATGGCACAAGAGGAAAGCTTCATATCTGGCGAATTTATGATTACCCACATATTGCACTGACTTGGTATAACATGTATCTGACAGCTGTACGATATCCGAAATTGAAGTTTCAACTAGATGCGCTTACTTATCTGAAACGTGCATATGGAACGGCATGTGGTATGTTTACGATTCCGTCTGAAATTGAAGATTGGTCAGCATATAAGACAGGACTTTACAATGAGTGTGTGATTCCGAAAATCATCGGTGCACTTCGTGAAAATGGCATGAAAGCACAGGCAGATCGGCTTGAGACATTCTGGATGAGGAAGGTAAAGTTCTTTGTTACTGAGTGTAAGGATGTATTTGGCTCCGAGTATCCATTTGATACAACTGGATTTGAGTCTACTTTTGTCCTAGCAGAGGATGGATTAAAAACAGCTGTATTCGAGAAAGATGACTCACCATTTGCGGAGGGAATCCCATATCAAAAGGCAGTCTCATTCATGGAGAGCCAGCACAAATGCAATATTGCGTGTCGAGGCTATCTGGAGCCAGCTTATTTTGGCTATGGAAGCGATTACCGTGGAAATAGTACCCATTATCTGTTAAGTTACATGTCTCAGATGGGCGGTTGCTCAATTCTTCGTCATGCTTTGTACTATGAAAAAGAGCCATGGGAAATGCTCCGATTGGGCTATGGATCACTTCTTAGCTCCTACGCACTAATGAATACTGGAAATGAAAAGAGTAACTATGGCTATTGGTTTCCGGGAAAAGAAAATGATGGAGCTGCAGGCGGTGGTTTTGAGCCATTGTATGAAGGAAAAACTTGGCTTGACCAGCCACACTCAGGCGGATCTTGGTATTATTCTTGTGAGATTGATCTTGGATTTTGTGGAGGAATCAGAGGTGCATCCTGTATTGTGGCAGAGGATCCATTATTTGGTCTGGTTGGATATGGTGGCAATATCACAAAAGAAAAGGAATTTTGGACGATAACAAGAGCTGATGTAGCAGGAAAAGAGTTCCACTATCTGGCAGGTGATAAGAGACTCCATATTGTGTTGGATCACGGCAGTTTTGCAAAGACACTTGCCAAGTATAATGAAAAAGAAAAGGTATTGACCCTCTACTTTGAGCCGAAAGAAAAAGGTTCAATAGATGAAACAGTAATGATTTCAATAAGGAATATCACTGGATCCGTGGAAGATGGTACGAAGCTTGGAGAAAATTTTGCTGAGTATGTAAGGGGTGACGGACAGGATAGCCTTCGAATTTATTTAAAATAACGAAAGCCGCTGTACGCGGGCAGAAAGGACGAGTATGGAGACAATTAGAGGAAAAAATGTAAAAATTACGGATACATTTTGGTCCGGAAAAATGAAGACAGTGCATGATAAGGTAATTCCGTATCAGTGGGAGGCGTTAAATGACCGTCTTCCAGATACAGAGCCAAGTTATGCAATTGCAAATTTTAAGACAGCAGCGGCAATTACTTCAGGAGAACTCGATCAGAGTAAGGCAAAGGCTGAGTTTCATGGATGCGTATTTCAGGATAGTGATCTTGCAAAGTGGATTGAGGCGTCAGCATTTTCTCTGAACTGGCATCCAGACAAGGAACTTGAAAAGACAATCGACGACGTGATTGATTTGGTATGTGCTGCTCAGCAGCCAGATGGCTATCTGGATACTTATTTTATTATAAATGGACTGGACAAGCGTTTTACGAATATTGCAGATGCACACGAAATGTATTGTCTTGGACATTTTCTTGAGGCAGCATGCGCTTATTACCATGCAACTGGAAAGGATAAGCTGTTAAATGCACTGATTAAATATGTAGATTTGATTGATCAGACATTTGGAGAAGAGGAAGGAAAGTTAAAGGGTTATCCGGGACATGAAGTGTTAGAGATGGCGCTTATGAAATTGTACGAGATTACAAAAGATCCAAAACACTTAAAGCTTGCAGCTTATTTTATCAATCAGAGAGGACAGAGTCCAAACTATTTTGCAGAGGAAAAGAAAAAATATAAAAATAAATATTATTGGGAAGAGTCCTTGTTCCAGTATGGCTATTATCAGGCACACAAGCCGGTAAGAGAGCAAAAAGAGGCAGTTGGCCATGCAGTTCGTGCCGTCTATCTGTACTCTGGAATGGCAGATGTTGCAAGAGTGACAGGAGATGAATCTTTAAAGAAAGCATGCTATACACTGTGGAACGATGTTGTGCGCAGACAGATGTATGTGACCGGTTCCATCGGATCAAGTACTTATGGTGAGGCATTTACATTTGATTATGATCTTCCAAACGAGGAGATTTACGGAGAAACCTGTGCAGCAATTGGACTTGTATTCTTTGCAATGAGAATGTTAAAAATGGATACAAATGGTGTGTATGCAGATGTGATGGAGAAAGCACTCTACAATGGTATCATAAGTGGAATTTCACTGGATGGCACAAAGTTTTTCTATGTCAACCCGTTGGCTGTTAAACCAAAGGCAGTAAAAAAGGATCAGAGATTAATTCATGTTGAGCCGAGACGACAGAAGTGGTTTGCATGTGCTTGCTGTCCTCCGAATCTGGCGAGAATGATGACTTCACTTGGCGAGTATATCTATACAACAGATGAAAATACGGTTTACCAAAACTTGTTTATTGGAAGTGATATGCAGACTGAGGTAGGCGGAAAAGAGATCGCCCTTCATGTGACAACCTCGTATCCGTGGGATAAGACAGTTTTGGTTCGCGTAGAGTCGATGGAAGATGCTACATTTGGATATGCATTCCGTGTACCGGGCTGGTGCAAGGGCATGACAGTAAAGAAGAATGGATTTGAAGTATCCTTCCACGCAGAGAATGGCTATGGATATTTGGAAGATCCTGTAAAAAATGGCGATGAGATTGAGCTTGTGTTTGAGATGCCAGTTACATTTGTAAAGGCAAATCCAAAGGTTCGTCAGGACATCGGAAAAACAGCTGTCATGAAGGGACCAGTTGTCTACTGTCTGGAAGAGGACGACAATGGTGAGGAGCTTCAAATGATTCATCTTGCAGGCAAGAAGGATATTCATGAAGAGTATGTTCCGGATCTGTTAGGCGGTATTGTTCGCATTACAATGACAGCAGAGGAAGAGTATGGACCGGCAGATGACGGACTGTACTACGACTGCTCACAGGTGAGAAGACGTGAGAGAAAATTGACCTTTATTCCATACTATGCATGGGCAAATCGAAATGAGGGCGAGATGACCGTATGGGTTAACGATTAAGTTATTTTTTATATTATAAATTAAAAAAATGCCAACTCTCCATTGGGAGAGCTGGCATTTTTTGCGGTTACGATGATAACTTACTATTTTACTGGTTCTTCTCCTGATACTCCAATGCTGCACCGATGAAGCCCTTGAACAGTGGATGTGGACGGTTCGGTCTGGACTTTAACTCTGGGTGAGCCTGGGTACCGATAAACCATGGATGATCTGGAAGCTCGATCATCTCTACGATACGGCCGTCCGGTGAGATACCAGAGAGGGTCATGCCGTGAGAGGTGAGCGCAGTTCTGTAATCGTTGTTAACCTCATAGCGGTGACGATGACGCTCAGCAATCTTCTCTGTGCCGTAAAGCTCGTAAGCCTTTGTGTCTTTGCCAAGAATACATGGATAGGAGCCAAGACGTAAGGTTCCACCGATATCGGTAACTCCGTTTTGATCTGGCATCAGATGGATCACCGGATGAGCTGTCTGTGGGTCAAGCTCAATGCTGTGCGCATCGCGAATGTCCAATACATGGCGGGCAAACTCAACAATTGCCATCTGCATGCCAAGGCAAAGACCAAGGAAAGGAATCTTGTTTTCACGCGCATAGCGAATGGAAGTGATCATGCCTTCGATACCGCGGTCACCAAAGCCACCAGGAACGATGACACCAGAGACATCCTTTAAGATCTCACCGACATTTTCAGGTGTTACCTGCTCGGAATCAACCCATTTGATATTAACGCTTGCGTGATGGGCAACACCGCCGTGCTTCAGTGCCTCAACAACACTGATATACGCATCATGAAGGGCAGTGTACTTTCCAACAAGTGCAACTGTGACAGAGCTTGTCGGGTTCTTCCATGCATTGACCATGGCCTTCCACTCGTCAAGATCTGGCTTTGGACTTTCCAGATTTAAGCATTCACAGGCAACGTCAGCCAAATGCTCTTCCTCAAGCATTAACGGAACCTCGTATAAGACGTCACAGTTTAAATTCTCTAATACATGGCTGACTGGCACATTGCAAAACAGTCCAATCTTAGCCTTCATCTGATCGCCCATCGGGTAATCGGTTCGGCACATGATGATATCTGGCTGAAGGCCCATGCTCTGAAGCTCCTTAACACTTGCCTGAGTTGGTTTTGTCTTTAGCTCCTGAGAAGCGGACAGATATGGAATTAACGTAACGTGAATTAACATCGAATTGCCGCGTCCAATCTCGTGCTGGAACTGACGGATCGACTCTAGAAACGGCTGGCTTTCAATATCACCGACAGTGCCGCCAACCTCGATGATGGCGATTTCTGTCTTATCGGTTGTGAAATTGCGATAGAAACGATCTTTGATTTCATTTGTGATGTGAGGAATAACCTGCACAGTACCGCCGCCATAATCGCCGCGTCGCTCACGCTGCAGTACGCTCCAGTAAACCTTTCCGGTGGTGACATTTGAATTGCGGGTAAGACTCTCATCGATAAAACGCTCATAGTGACCAAGATCCAAATCGGTCTCAGCGCCGTCATCGGTGACGAAAACCTCTCCGTGCTGAACCGGGTTCATCGTTCCCGGGTCAATGTTGATATAAGGGTCGAACTTTTGCATGGTTACGGTGTAGCCGCGGGCCTTTAACAGACGACCGAGGGATGCAGCAGTGATTCCTTTTCCAAGTCCGGATACGACGCCTCCGGTGACAAATACGTACTTAACAGGCATAATTACCTCCTCTGAAGAAAAAATAAAATTGTCAACAGTAATAAAACCAGACCCTATTATACAACCATTTTTTTTTCTGCGCCACTATTATTTTACAGAAATTTTCTTGCAATATTAGGCGGTGGACTATATAATAGTTACAGTTCTTTAAAGCACTTTCATCTTGCAAGGTGCCAAGGATATACTAGGAAAGGTGAGGAACGAATGGACGACAGGGAAAGAAAACCTGATAACAGGAATAACAAAAAACGAAATTATCAGCTGTATATTATCCTTGCGATTGTAGCAGCAATCACGGTAGCGCTGATAGCTGGATTAGACTCTCTCGTCAAGAGCAGTACGACCAAAAAGGTGACGTACGATGAGTTTGTGACAGCAGTGGAGGATGGAAAGGTAGACACGGTAAAGATTTCTGGGTCGAGAGTAACCTTTACATTAAAGGATGACCTACGAATGACCTACTATACACCATATCTTCCAGATGCAAATCTGCTTCCAATGTTAAATGCGGCAGATGTAGAGTATACTGGTACGGAGGACAGCTCTGGATCGGCAATACTAGAATTTATTTTGATGTATATCTTGCCATTTGCATTGATCTGGATTCTGATGGGCTTTTTCATGAGGCGAATCGGAGGCGGATCTGGCGGCATGATGGGCATTGGAAAGGCCAATACAGCAACCAACATGAGCCGCGCAACTGGTGTCACCTTTGCAGATGTCGCAGGTGAGGATGAGGCGAAGGAGTCATTGACAGAGATTGTCGATTTCCTTCACAATCCGCAAAAATATGTGCAGATCGGTGCGAAGCTTCCAAAGGGAGCTCTTCTTGTAGGCCCGCCAGGAACCGGAAAAACTCTTCTTGCAAGAGCAGTTGCCGGTGAGGCAAAGGTTCCATTTTTCTCATTGTCAGGTTCTGACTTTGTGGAAATGTTCGTCGGTGTCGGTGCATCAAGAGTGCGTGATCTGTTTAAGACAGCTCAGCAGAATGCACCGTGTATCATTTTCATTGATGAGATTGATGCAATCGGTAAGACAAGAGATACCCGCTATGGCGGAAATGATGAGAGAGAGCAGACCTTAAATCAGCTGCTTTCTGAGATGGATGGTTTTGATGCATCGAAGGGGGTACTTGTTATGGCAGCGACAAACCGTCCGGAGATTTTGGATAAGGCACTTCTTCGTCCGGGTCGTTTTGACCGCCGTGTCATTGTCGATAAGCCGGATTTAAAGGGCCGTATTGCAATCTTAAAGGTGCATGCAAAGGATGTGCGCATGGATGACTCTGTTGACTTAGAGGCAATTGCACTTGCGACAAGCGGTGCCGTTGGTTCTGACCTCGCGAATATGATCAATGAGGCGGCAATCACAGCAGTAAAGAGAGGAAGCCAGGTTGTTTCCCAGAAGGATCTGTTAGAGGCTGTCGAGGTCGTTTTGGTCGGCAAGGAGAAAAAGGATCGCGTGATGAACCAGAAGGAAAGACGCATTGTCTCCTACCACGAAGTTGGTCATGCGTTAATCGGTGCTTTACAGAAGGATTCAGAACCGGTACAGAAGATCACAATTGTACCAAGAACAATGGGTGCTCTCGGCTATGTGATGCAGACACCGGCAGAGGAAAAATTCTTAAACTCCAAGGAAGAGATCATGAATATGGTTGTCATGGCACTTGGTGGACGTGCGGCAGAGGAGCTTGTCTTTAATAGTGTGACAACCGGTGCAGCAAATGATATTGAGCAGGCAACAGCATATGTTCGAAATATGATTACGATGTACGGTATGTCTGATGAATTTGGTCTGATGGCACTTGAGACAGTAGAGAACCAGTATCTGGATGGACGAAAGGTCTTAAATTGTGCTGATGCAACAGCAGCTCAGATTGATCAGGTTGTAAAAGAAACATTGAAGAAATGCTATGAGCAGGCCAAGCAGATGCTTTCTGAAAACAGAGAGGTCATGGATCATCTGGCAGAGTTTTTGATTAAAGAAGAGACGATCACCGGAAAGGAATTTATGGAGATCTTCCACAAATATCGCCTGGAGCAGATGGAGCATCAGGTTGGGATGGATACCGTGTCTGCAGAAAAAGAAAATGGATCTGATGCAAGTTCACAGATAGAATCAACTTCAATTGAAGAAGCTTCAGATTCAAATTCAAAAGAGAAATTAAATGAAACAGTATAAATAACCAAACGCCATCGGGGACGGCAGCCACTGGGGAAAGCCAGCGGCATGCCGTCCTCAGTGGCTTATTTAAGAGGAGGGACTATGGAAGAAAGCGATGTGCTTGCTCGAAAAGAGCAAATCCTAAACCGAAATTCGGCTGTCAATTTCAAGGAATTTAATATCGAAAACGAGCTAAAAAAGTTGCCAGCTAAGCCAGGTGTCTATCTGATGCATGATGCGTCCGATGAGATCATCTATGTCGGAAAGGCAATCAAGCTGTGCAACCGAGTGCGTCAATATTTTCAGAAAAGCAAAAAGCCGACTGCTAAAATCGAGCAGATGGTTTCGCATGTTGCGTATTTTGAGTATATCGTGACTGACTCTGAGATGGAGGCGTTAATCTTAGAGTGCAATTTGATCAAGAAGCATCGCCCACGTTACAATACGATGCTGATGGATGACAAGGCATATCCGTATATCCGCATCACTGT
>CAUCWU010000069.1 GCA_958446555.1 uncultured Lachnospiraceae bacterium
CAATGGCAAAGACACTGTATGGTCAAAATGCGCCGGCAGGAAGACTAAATATGACTTGGTACAATTCGGATGACGACTTGCCAGATATCGATGATTACGATATCATTCGTCACAGACGGACCTACCGTTATTTTGACAAAGAAGTATTGTATCCGTTTGGTTATGGATTAACCTATACCGAATTTGCCTATTCGAACCTGTCTGTTCAAATGGCGGACCATTGCCATATTGAAATTTCATTTGATGTCAAGAATATTGGAGAATGTGTGAGCGATGAGGTAGTTCAGATTTATGCATCTGCACCAAAATCTCGTGTGCCAAAGCCACGCCGTCAGCTTCTTGCATTTGAACGACTATATGATATTTTGCCACAAGAAACGCGCCATGTCACAAAGCGGGTCAATATTTCAGAACTTCGCTTTTATGACTGTATCAAAAAAGGCTTTCTCGTGGAGGAAGGTATCTATCAGATTTTGGTAGGAGCATCAAGTGAAAATACTCCGTTATCAAGTTCAATATTGATCGCAGGTGAGAAAACTGGTGTCAGAGATCTAACAGAATGGATTCATGCGGATCACTTTGATGAGTACGAAAATGTTGAGCTGACACAGGGAATCTTGGAAACTTGTTTCTATACTGCGGCGACCACGAAAAATTCAGAAAAGCCGGCGACTCTAATTTGGCGTGACTGTCAGATTGTTGATGCGACAAAAGTGCATTTTCTTGTAAAAAGCGAAAAAGAATGCACGATTGAGCTATTGATAGATGGAAAGAGAGTCGCAGCTTGGAGTGGAGATACGCGTCTGTATGAGCCAGTACCGATGTTTGAACTTGACGATCATGCAAGGAAAGAACAAAAAGAGCAACAAAAAACTTGCGAGCCAATCTACTCAGAGGTGGTAGTGCCGCTTAGTAAGGAGTATCTAGAGCTTGTAGAAAAGTCAGAGGCTTTATCTGCACAGAAAAATAGGCATACAGTAAAGATTTGTATGACAAATGGGGCGAAGCTTTGTAGCTTCCGGCTAAGCTAATAAATTATATTAAGGAAGGAAAAAGAAAATGAGATTAATCATTGTTCGCCATGGCGATCCAAATTACGAGATTGATTCCCTGACCGAGAAGGTGAGTTGTGCCCGCTTCATTTGCAGCAAGATTTTGCGAAACCTATGACAATATGGAAGAAAGACACGACTAATTAGAAAAACACATAGATACTCACGAATTGCTCTTATCTATGTACTGATAACGAAGCGATTCTAAAATAAGATAAAAAAGAGGGAAAAACAATGAAACCAACAACAAAAGAGCCAAAGAAAACAATAAGTGGAGAACTAGCACTGTTAGTGGCAGTTATGATTAACAGCTTTGGTGTTGTTTTAATGCTGTATTCAAAGGCCGGCATTTCTGCAATATCAAGTGTTCCATATGCATTTTCGTTGGCATGGCCAAAGCTTTCGTTAGGAACCTGGACCTATCTGTTTCAGGCAATACTGATTATCAGCTTAATGATTATGCGAAAAAAATTTGTGTTAAACTATCTGTTTAGCTTTGCAGTAGGCTTTGTGTTCAGTGAGTTTTTGGATCTTCATGAACTTTGGATTGGTATTTTACCAACCGGACTGGCATGGCAGGTTCTCTATTTCGTAATCAGCTACCTGCTACTCTGCATTGGAATTGCCATTTCCAACCGTTGTGGCCTTCCAATTGTGCCGACTGATTTGTTTCCACGTGAGCTTGCACAGATTACAAAAGTAAGCTATCCGAAAATCAAAATTGGATTTGATGTGATTTGCCTTGTCATTACCGCTTGCTTGACAGCAGTATTTCTTGGACATTTAGAGGGTCTTGGAATTGGAACTATTTTGGCAGCCTTTACAATGGGAAAAGGAGTGGGAATTGCTGGTGACTTACTAGACAAGAAAGTATCGTTTCATCCAGTGCTTCCGGGAATGCTATCTGGGCTCATTGTTAAGAAAATTGTCTGAGCAATTGTAAGTGTTATTGTGGTTGATTGAAACAAACGATATAGAATTGATTTTGAAGTCGAGGTACATAGCAATATGCACCTCGGCTTTTTTATCGTTTTCTTTTGAATGGATTTCAGGAAAAGAACTTGACATTGATGGAACTTATCTATATAATTACCAATGGTAATTAATTAAGACTTGTTTTGAAATCAAAGATCAGTAGAAGGAAGGAGATGATAAGAGAGTGAAAGAAGAGAAAATAAAGAGAATGCTTGATGCCTGCTATATGGCAAAGAGAATCAGAGAGCTACTTCCTAAGCTTCCCGAAGGGGTTACGCCAGCTTATATTCAGTATATGGATACGATTCATATATTACAAAAGCAGGGAAAACAGGTGAAAGTGTCGGATATCAGTGATAGAATGAAGCTTCCAAGGCCTGGTGTCACAAGGACGGTAAAGGCCATGGAGGAGAAAGGGTATCTAAAAAAGTTTTCATCTGATGAGGATGGAAGAATTACTTATATTACAATCACCGAAAAAGGGGAAGAACTGTCTAACAAATATGATAAAGATTATTATAGTCGCCTTGCTCCATATCTGAGTGAGATATCAGATGAGGAAGCAGATTGCATGATTCAAACAATTAAAAAATTTTATCAGGTCATGAGTGAGAGGAGAGTAGACATTGATGAGTAAACTAGATGAACAAAAAGAAAAGAAACAACCAGCACAAAATGCGACGTCTGATAAAGCAGATTTCACCCAAGGAAGTATACTTGGAAAGCTAATCCCGTTTATGATCCCAATTCTTGGTGCGTTGGTGTTACAGGCTGCCTATGGTGCAGTCGACCTTTTGGTCGTTGGTCATTTTGGTACCACTTCAGGTCTTTCAGCTGTATCAACTGGAAGTCAGGTGTTAAATTTAGTTACTTTTGTAATCACACAGTTTGCAATGGGTATTACGGTTTTGATTGCCCGGTATATCGGTGAGAAGCACACACAGTATATCGGTTCCTTGATTGGTGGTTCAGTCATTGTATTTGCTCTAATCAGTGCAGTTTTGTTTGTTGTAATGATTGCGTTTGCAAAGCCGATTTCTGTGCTGATGCAGGCACCAGAAGAGGCAGTGGATTTGACTGCTGTCTATGTGCGTATCTGCGGAGGTGGAATCTTCTTTATTGTCGCTTATAATATTCTATCTGCAATCTTTCGAGGACTTGGAGATAGCAAGTCTCCTTTGATTTTTGTCGCAATTGCCTGCGTGATCAATATTGCAGGTGATTTGATTCTGGTTGCAGGATTTCATATGGATGCAGCAGGTGCTGCAATTGCAACTGTAGTAGCTCAGGCAGTCAGTGTTGTGTTTGCACTTGTAATGTTACTGAAAAAGAATTTGCCATTTACGATTACGAAGGCAGATTTTAAAATTAATATGCATTGTAAACGTGCAATGAAAATTGGTCTGCCACTTGCACTTCAAGAGTGTCTGACACAGATTTCCTTCTTGGCACTCTGTGCATTTGTAAACCGCTTGGGATTGGAGGCATCCTCAGGATACGGTGTTGCGTGCAAGATTGTAAACTTTGCGATGTTAATTCCAAGCTCACTGATGCAGTCAATGGCATCCTTTGTCTCACAGAATGTCGGAGCTGGAAACGAAAGACGTGCAAAGAAGGCAATGTTTACTGGAATTGGTGTAGGCGTTGTAATTGGTGTCGTTGTCTTCATATTTGTTTTATTTAAGGGTGATTTATTAACCGGAATCTTTACAACAGATGAAGGTGTTATCCAGAGAGGATATGAGTATCTGAAGGGCTTTGCATTAGAGACCATCGTGACAGCTGTACTCTTTAGCATGGTAGGTTATTTTAACGGACACGATAAGACCATGTGGGTAATGGCACAGGGATTGATTCAGACACTTTTAGTTCGTCTTCCGCTTGCTTATTATATGAGTATTCAGCCAAACGCAAGTCTGACCAATATTGGATTTGCAGCGCCGGTGGCAACAATCTTTGGCATTCTATTAAATGTCGGCTTCTATATTTGGGTCAACAAGAAAGGCAAATTAAATAGTTAAATTATTATGTCCCACTCGGTGAAATCATTTGTCGTTGAGTGGGACATTCAATTTATTAGTCACATGACTTGACAAAGAAATGTTTCTTAAGTAAGATAAGAATGCAGAAAAATGCAAAATATGGATAACAGAACGCATATGAAAATGGATTTGAAAAGGACATTTTGGAAAGGAATCGAAAATGACAATAGAAGAAGCAGTTTCTTATTTAAAGAAGCAGGATTTAGCAGCACTTGAAGTAGGTACCTACCAGGTAAATGATGATTTTTATTATATGATTCAGGAGTATGAGACAAAGCCATCTGATAAGTGCCGTTTGGAAACCCATGATCGCTATGCCGATATTCAGTGGATTATTTCAGGTGAGGAAGAACTTGATACTGTAAGCAGAACTGGTCTTGAGGTAGAGGAAGCATACGACGAAAAGCGCGATGTTGCTTTCTGGAAGGAACCAAAGGAGCTGTGCCAGAGCATTTTGACAACTGGATCTTACATGGTACTTCCGCCGAGCATTGCACATAAGCCACAGATGCGTGCAGGCAGCGAGGCTTGTCATGTAAAGAAATGTGTAGCAAAGGTGAAATGGCAGGCTTAACCAATGTACGAGATTATGACATCAGATGAGGCGATCCGTCTAATCCGAGACGGAGACTGCATATGCGTGAATTCCTTTGTAGGAATTGAAAACCCAGTGGAACTACACGAGGCATTGTATCGCCGTTATCAGAAAATGCAGTCACCTACCCACCTGACAATCGTATCGAGTGCAGGATTTGGTGTGTGGGATACTGAGCACAATGCAGAGGGATATATCCGAGATGGTGCAGTTGACAGACTGATTTGTGGTCATTTCGGTGCGATGATGAGCACGAAAAAGCTGGTACTAGAGGATCGCTTCGAAGCCTACAATTTGCCATTAGGCTGTATTTCCCATGCGATTCGTGCACAGGCAGGAGGACTTCCAGGCGCTCTTTCCAAGGTTGGACTTGATATTTTTGTCGATCCGAGAATGGAAGGACCGGGAATCAATCGAATTTCGATCGATGATTCACTGGTAAAGTATGTCGAAGTCGATGGAGAGGAGTTTTTGTACTATAAGCTTCCCAAAATCACGATTGCACTAATCAAGGGAACAGCAGCTGATCGAAAAGGAAATATAACATTTGACGATATGTTTATGTCTGGCGATGCACTTTCGATTTGTCAGGCTGTAAAAGCAAACAGAGGAAAGGTCATTGTTCAGGTAGATCGACTGGTAGATACGCCGTCACGACCAAGAAATGCGATTATCCCAGGCTGCTTAGTAGATGCGATTGTTGTTGCAGAGCCGAAACAGCGAAATGAGGCATACACGGCATTAACCGGAAGCTTCGAGATTCCGTATGAGGAATGGCATACCTGGAGTGAGAAAATCGATCAGGCATCTGAGAAGATGCTAAAGGACAATACTGTTGCAAAGGTAATTGGACGACGAGCAGCCAAAGAGCTTCGTGTCGATGACATTGTCAATATCGGAATTGGCATTCCAGAGATGGTTTCCCGTTATGCGAGAAAGAGTGGAATGCTCGATATGGTGACATTGACAGTGGAGTCCGGTGGAATTGGCGGTTTTCCTGTCTCTGGTGAGGCATTTGGCGCAATGATTGGAGCAGCATCTGTCTACGATATGGCCAACCAGTTTGATCTCTATGACAATGGTGGTCTTGACATTTGCTTTATGGGCGCACTTGAGGTTGATCAATACGGAAACATCAATGCGCATAGAGGCCCGGGTGCTTTTGCTGGAATCGGAGGTTTTGCCAATATCACAGCCAAAACACCGACGGTTGTCTTTTGCATGAGCTTTAATGCAAAGGGATTGGCAATATCGCAGCAAAACGGTGAGATCACAATAGAGAAAGAGGGAACCGTTCCAAAATTTGTCAATCATGTAAATAGTATCAGCTTCTCAGCAAAGCGTGCAATTGAGAATGGCCAGAAGGTGTTATATGTAACCGAGAGATGTGTATTTCGCCTGACTCCAAAGGGACTAAAATTAATTGAAGTCTATCCAGGTATCGATGTGAAGCGGGATATTTTGGATCAGTTGCCATTTGAGGTAGAATATAAATTGTAAAAATGGGGTCAGTTCACGATAACTAAGTTTATCCGTGCCTGACCTCGTTTTCGTTCGATAAGGATTCCCAGCTTGTGACCCGCAAAATACAAAGAACAGTACAAAGAAATGAAAAAGGAGACCTTAATGAAAATTATACATACTTCCGATCTGCATTTGGGAAAGCAAATCAATGAGTTTTCGATGCTAGATGATCAGCGTTATATTTTAGAGCAAATCGTTCAAATTTGTGAGAGGGAACAGGCAGATGTTCTTTTGTTGGCTGGCGATATCTATGACAGACCGATTCCGTCTGCTGAATCGGTGATGGTATTTGATGCATTTTTAAGTGAACTTTCTGCAAGAAACGTGAGTGTATGTGCAGTGAGCGGAAATCATGACTCAGCAGAGCGCATTGCATTTGGGTCAAATTTGATGAAGGCTTCTGGTGTGTATTTTTCTGGTGTCTATGACAGCCATACGCAGAAGGTTCTATTAAATGATGAATTTGGCGAGGTCGTGATTTATTTGCTTCCGTTTGTGCGCCCATCGGTTGTTCGGCGTGGACTTGGGATCGAAGAGATTGAATCCTATGAAGATGCAGTTCGCGAGGCAGTTGTCCATATGGACGTTGATCAGTCAAAGAGAAATATATTGGTTGCCCACCAGTTTGTCACAGGGGCAGGCAGGTGTGACTCAGAAGAGATTGTGGTTGGTGGATTGGACAATGTGGATGCATTGGTTTTTAATCCGTTTGACTATACGGCTCTTGGCCATATTCACAGTCCGCAGAATATAACGGATACTGTGCGCTATTGTGGAACTCCGCTAAAGTATTCGGTGTCAGAGGCAGATCAGGAAAAGTCAGTTACAGTGATCGAGATGGGAAAAAAGGAAAATTTAGAAATTCGTACCGTTCCATTGGTTCCGAAGCATGATTTAAGAAAAATTCGTGGTTCTTATATGGAAGTGACTGCTCGCACCTTTTATCAAAATACGAACACAGAGGATTATGTCCAGATTACATTGACCGACGAGGAGGATATCCCAGATGGCATGCAAAAGCTTCGAACGATATATCCGAATTTGCTAAGCCTCGAATACGATAATCATAGAACAAAACTTTTGCAAAGCGTACTGCCACAGGAATCGGTAAAAGAGAAGACACCAGAAGAATTGTTTGATGCACTGTATCAGAGTCAGAACAATCAATTAATGAGCGAAGAACAGAGTCGTTTTATTAGAAAACTGATCAAACAGCTAGAGGAGGAACAGATATGAGGCCACAGATCTTAATAGTCAGTGCATTTGGACCGTATGCAGCAGAGACTAAAATTGATTTTACCACGTTGGGAACGCAGGGACTCTATTTGATTACCGGAGATACCGGAGCAGGAAAGACAAGTATTTTTGATGCAATCACATTTGCCTTGTACGGGGAGGCAAGTGGCAATGTGCGCGATCCGCAGATGTTTCGAAGCAAATATGCAAAGCCAGAGAAAAAAACCTATGTAGAGTTGACATTTACCTATCGAAACAAACAGTACCGAGTAAAGAGAAATCCAGAGTATCAACGTCCAAAGGGACGAGGAAGTGGAATGACGTTACAAAAGGCAGAGGCAGAGCTTGAATACTTGTCAGAATCAGATCGACAGGTGGTATCAAGATCAAAGGACGTGACAAAGGCAGTGACGGAAATATTAGGTCTTGATTATCGCCAGTTTACGCAGATTGTGATGATTGCACAGGGAGATTTCCAAAAGCTATTGCTTGCCGATACGGTGACGCGAAAAGAGATTTTCAGACGGATTTTTCATACCGAAAAGTTTCAATATTTACAGGAGCGCCTAAAAGAAGAACTAAGTAGACAAAGAGAGTCCTATGAGGATTTTCAAAAGGGAATCAGTCAGGAGTTAAGCACAGCGATTTGCCCAAGCGCATCAGAGCATCTAACTGAGTGGATGACATTAAAGAAAAATAGTTTTGATGGTCAGATGCTTCGCGCGATCGAATTGATCGAAGATTTTTGTGCGAAAGGCGAAGAGCACTATAAGCTTTTGGTAGCATCAGAAAAGGAACTTGAAAAAGAGCAAAAAGAGCTTACGATAAGTGAGGAAGCACTTAGCCACTATCAGGAAACATGCGAAAATTTAAAAGAGAAAGAAATGCGTTTAGAAAGCGTACTGCCAAAGCTTGCAGAGGCAGAGGCTATTTTTGATGAGCAGATAAAAAAACAACCTGTGAAAAAAGAATTAGAGGCAAAAAAGCTTCAGCTTCAACAGGATAAGCGAATCTGCGAGGATGCAAAAGAGGAGTTAGAACAGCTTCGAAAAGAGCAAAGAACGCTACAAGTGCAGGAGACAGACTATCTGTCAAAGGGGCAAAGAAAGCAGCAGGTTGAGAAACAACTAGAGCAGATCGAAACGAATATTTCTCTTTTAAAGGATTGCGAGCTAACTTATTCAAAGGTGACTGCAATTCAAGATCTTCTAGAGCGAATCAAAAACGATTGGGACAAATGCCAAAAAGAAGAAGTTAAGTTTGCAAGGGAAATTGAAAAAAAGGAGACAGAAGTATCGTCTGTCTGTGAGCAGAAAAAACAGTGCAAAGAAGCGATAACAAATTGTAAGGCACAAATGGAAATACTTGCCGATGCAGGAAGAGAAGAAGAGAGATGGCAAAGACAAGTGGAGGAGTGCAAACAAGCGCTTTCACAGTATCAGCAGCTTTTAAAAGAGTATCAAACAGCTGTAAAAAGCAGAGACAATCAAGAAAAAAAAGTAGGCGAGTTGCAACAGACACTTACAAAACTAGAAGAAACAATTGCATGGAAAGAACAGAAGTCTCAGCTATTGAAAGATTCTGATGTTCTCTTAGAGCAGAAAAAAGCTCAGATTAAAGAGTGTGAATATCAGTTTGAAGAGCTGGATCAACTGGAAAAAAAGATCAAAAAAATTGAGCTACAGGCAAAAGAGTATAAAAAGCTTCAAAGCCAGTATCAGGTCTGCATGGCAGAATATGAGAAAAGTCAGTTTGCGTGGAAACAGACTTGGCAGGCTTATCTCAATGCACAGGCAGGAGTTTTAGCAGGAGAACTTCAAGAAGGACAGCCTTGTCCTGTGTGCGGTTCTGTTCATCATCCAGTTTTGGCATCAAAAGGTCAAAGTGTAAGCAAAGAGCAGTTAGATGAGAAGAGAAAAAAGGCAGACGAGGATCAAAGACAGGTAGAACAGTCAGGAGCAGCGGCAAAGGCAGCAAACGATCAGATGCAAAGCG
>CAUCWU010000070.1 GCA_958446555.1 uncultured Lachnospiraceae bacterium
TACATTTAAAACATATTTTGACAAAACTGCATCCTTTTCATCATTAAAAGCTGCGCTTGACACTTCACTAGAACTCATGACGACAGAGTACTATGCCATGCGTCTTGTCTGTGAGGCAAATGATGTCTTGCAAAGCAGCTGGCCGGACGAAATCAAGGCAGTAGAACTTTCCAAAGAGGATGAAGAATTGTCTGACGATGAGAAAATAAAAAAGGCACAGCATCTTGTCACTGAGGAATCGTATCAGGAAATGAAAGATATAATCGCCGAGGAAGTGACAAACTGTGAAGCAAAATTGATTCGCCAGACAAGACATTATCAGGGAAAAGCTATGACGATTTTTTCCAGCATGTATTCAAAATTACAAATCGGAATTGTTTTAATGGTGATTCTTATGATTGGTTCATATGTAATGATTCGCCGGCTGATTGTAAAGCCGCTTATCAGTTACGATGAAAGCATCAAGCTTGGTGAAATCTTGCCGGTAATAGGGGCTGTTGAACTGCAAAATCTTGCTGTCACGTATAATGAAATTTATGTGGCGAATAAGGAGACAGAAAAGCTGATTCGCCATGAGGCAGAGCATGATCCGCTGACAGATCTGTTCAACAGAGGTTCCTTCGACAAGCTTATTCATATTTACGAAACTGGTGAGAGTCCATTTGCACTGATTTTTGTAGATGTGGATGTATTCAAAGAGGTAAATGATACTTTTGGTCATGGAATAGGTGATCAGATTTTAAGAAAGGTAGCATCTGTCTTAAAAAAACAATTTCGAAATATTGATTACGTATGCAGAATCGGCGGAGATGAATTTGCAGTAATCATGGTCAATTCAGCAAGTGATAAACGCTGCACGATCAAAAAGAAGATTGAGGAAGCAAACGAGGAATTGAGCAATCCAACAGATAGTCTTCCTGCAGTGTCTTTAAGTGTTGGTGTGGCATTTTCAGACAGAAAAAATCCAAAGGGTTCAATTTCTAATGATGCAGATACGGCACTGTATTACATAAAAGAACACGGAAGACATAACTGCGGTTTTTACTGATAGCTTAAATTAACATCAGATAGTGATGGAAAAGACATTTGAGATATTGCTGTACAAAAAAGGTTAGATGAGGAGAAAACAGTAAAATGGAATTTTGGGATATTTACGATTCAGACAAAAAACAAACCGGACGCACAATGAAGAGAAATGACTGGAATTTAAAAAACGGTGAGTATCATCTGACCGTGCTCGGTGTCATTCATCGTCCAGACGGACGCTTTTTAATTACAAGAAGAGTCATGACAAAGGCTTGGGCTCCAGGATGGTGGGAGGTTTCCGGCGGTGCTGTGCAGGCAGGCGAGGATTCCAAAGTGGCAGTTGTAAGAGAAATCCGTGAAGAGACAGGTCTTGATGTGTCAGGTTGCCCCGATGGTTATCGCTTTACATATCGCCGTGACAACCCAGACGAAGGCGATAATTATTTTGTCGATGTGTACCGTTTTGAGCTTGATTTTAAAGAGAGCGATTTAAAGCTTCAAAAAGAAGAGACAATGGGGTATCGCTTAGCAACACTCGATGAGATCAAGGAACTAGACAAACAGGGAATTTTTCTGCATTATAGCAGTATAAAGAAAGTGTTTGAATAAGTGTTTGAATAAGCAAAGAAAGCCTTGACAAAGAATTAACAATTTGCTATACTACGATACAAGTAAAGGGGAGTAGCTGGTACCCGGGTATAATATCAGGCGTCAGGACGATCAGAAGATCCGCAGATATGAATAGCAAGACTTTTACTGCATGTGTGTATTTGCCATGCAGTAAGGGTCTTTTTTATTATCAAACCCTTTATGTCATACATACCAAGGTCCAGAAGAAAAGGAGAATACAAAATGAGCAAAAAGAAAAAAGGAGCGATTGCAGGAGTGGCAGCGGCAGTTGTCATTGTCTGTGCAGCTGGTGCAGGAAATGCAACTTATACGATTAATGAACAGGAGCAGGCAGTTGTGACTACATTTGGTGTCAGCCATGCAGTTACAGATCCGGGACTTCATTTTAAGATTCCATTTGTGCAGCATGTAACAAAGGTGAACACGACGATTCAGAGTCTGCGTATCGGATACGACAATAACAATGATGTGGTTGCAGATGAATCTATTATGATTACATCTGATTTTAATTTCGTTGATGTGGACTTTTATCTTGAGTATCGTGTATCTGATCCTGTAAAGGCCGTATATGCATCGAAAGATCCAGATCTTATTTTGCAGAACATTGCGCAAAGCTGTATTCGCGCCGCAATCAGCAATTATGATGTAGATTCTGTTTTGACAACAGGAAAGGGCGAGATTCAGTCAAGAATTAAGGAAATGATTACTGAGCAGCTTGACCTTTATAATGTTGGTCTGCAGCTTGTGAATATTTCCATTCAGGATTCAGAGCCGCCGACAGCAGAAGTCATGGAGGCATTTAAGGCAGTTGAGACGGCAAAGCAGGGAAAAGAAACAAGCATAAACAATGCAAATAAGTATCGAAATGAAAAGCTGCCAATAGCGGAGGCTGATGCCGATCAGATTTTACAGGAAGCAGAAGCAACAAAGCAGGAGCGAATCAATGAGGCAAATGCGCAGGTAGCTATGTTTAATGCTAAGTTTGAGGAATATGAGAAAAATCCAGAAGTTACTAAAAAGAGAATGTTCTACGAGGCAATGGAGGGTATCCTGCCGCAGCTTCGTGTGATCATTGATGGAACAGATTCCACGACAACAATGCTTCATGAGCAATTAAATTCTGTGAGCGAACAAAACGTACAGAGCAGTGCGTCTCCAGCAGACAGCAGCTCAACAAGTAAGTAAAAAAGAGAGGAAACGTTACATGAAAAAGACAACAAAACGAATTGTAATAGGAGTCGCAGCTTTTGTGGCAGTCATTTGCGGGCTGTCATCACTTGTAGTGACAAAGGAAAATGAATATACATTAATTATGAGATTTGGAAAAATTAACAGTATTAAAACAGAGGCTGGATTAAGCTTCAAGGTTCCGTTTTTAGACAGCGAACAGACACTTCCAAAGGAAATTCTTTTGTATGATATGGCAGCGTCGGATGTCATCACAAAGGATAAGAAAACAATGATTGCAGACAGCTATGTATTATGGCAGATCAGTGATCCTATATTGTTTTCAAAGACATTAAATCGTTCTGTAAGTAACGCTGAAGGCCGTATTGATGCTGCTGTATTTAACGCAACAAAAAATGCAATCAGCACCCTGACGCAAAATGAAGTCATTGCTGCAAGAGACGGCGAATTAAAGGAACTTATTATGAGTAAGGTCGGAAATTCAATGGACTCTTATGGTGTAAAGATTTTAATGGCAGAGATCAAACAGCTTGATCTGCCAGAGGACAACAAGGCAGCCGTGTACGAGCGTATGATTTCAGAGCGTAATCAGATCGCTGCAAGCTATCAGGCAGAAGGTGATTCAGAGGCGAAGAAAATCAGAAACAGCACAGACAAAGAGATTTCCATTATGCTTTCAGATGCAAAGGCAGAAGCAGCAAACACAATAGCAGAGGGCGAAAGCGAGTACATGCGTATTTTAGGAGATGCGTATAACACGCCAGAGCGAGCAGAGTTTTATGAATTTGACCGTGCATTAGAGGCAGCAAAGACAGCCATGAGCGGAAGCGATAAGACATTGATTCTTCCAAAGGATTCACCACTTGCATCAATCTTTATGGGAGAGGAAAACTAAAATTAAAAAGATAAAATTCGGGTGGCGTAAAGCTGCCCGTTTTTGTATTGCCGAGTTATTCAAAATTTGTTAAAATAAAATTACATGGCAAAATATGAGAAATAATCTCAGATAAAGGTTTCCAAAATAAAAAATGGGATACTACGTTTTTAAGAAAGGTGGTGCGCAGCATGAGAAGGTTTGTTAATCCGGGAAATACTGCATTTGAGGTGGCGGTAAACTCGCAGATTTATGTGGATAAAACAGGTCTTTTGGCATACACAAACAGCGTGATCAATACAAAACAGGCTTTGATTTGCAGTAGCAGACCAAGGCGCTTTGGTAAATCCATTACTGCTGATATGCTTTGTGCGTATTATAGCAGCGGCTGTGATTCTGATTCTATATTTGCATCATATAAAATTGCAAAGAGTGACTCTTACAAAAAACATTTGAATCAATATGATGTGATTTATCTGGATATACAATGGTGTATGATGGATGCTGGTTCGGCAGAACAGACCGTATCATATCTGAATTATCATGTGATTGAGGAATTAAAAGAGATATATCCGCAGATTTTACTAGATGGTATTCGTACTGCATATGGGGCAATGTCTTGTATAAATGCACAGACAGGGGTGAAATTTATTGTAATAATTGATGAGTGGGATGTTTTGATTCGAGATGAGGCTGCTAATGAAGCCGTTTTGCAGGATTATATCAATTTTTTGCGTGGAATGTTCAAGGGCAGCGAACCTACTAAGTTTATTGCACTAGCATATCTGACCGGAATTTTGCCAATCAAAAAGCTAAAAACACAATCTGCTCTCAATAATTTCATGCAGTTTACAATGATTACGCCTGGTGTACTTGCAAGATACATCGGTTTTACTGAGGAAGAAGTAGGAAAATTATGCGAGCAGTTTGGTGTGGATTTTCGTGAGGTAAAACGATGGTACGATGGATATGAATTAGGAGACTATCATGTGTATAATCCGAATGCAGTAGTTAATGCAATGATAAATAAAAGCTTTCAAAGCTATTGGTCACAGACAGGAACATATGAGTCAATTGTACCATTTATCAATATGAATTTTGATGGTTTAAAGACTGCAGTGATAGAAATGTTGTCAGGTGCGACTACGCAGATTAATGTGAATTCATTCCAGAACGATATGGTTAGTTTTGTAGATAAAGATGATGTGCTGACGCTTCTGGTGCATCTTGGCTATCTTGCGTACAATCAGAACATGCAGTATGCCTATATTCCAAATGAGGAAATTCGCCAGGAATTGCTGTTCGCAGTCCGAAGAAAAAAATGGAGTGAATTAAATCTTTTTTTGCAGGATTCAGAAGAATTATTAGATGCAACGCTTGATCTGGATGAGGAAGCAACAGCAGAAAAAATTGAAAAAATTCATACCGAATATGTGTCTGCAATACAGTATAACAATGAAAATTCGCTGAGCTGCGTTTTATCAATAGCCTATTTAAGTGCAATGCAATATTATTTTAAGCCAATACGGGAATTGCCAACTGGACGTGGTTTCGCTGACTTTGTATTTATTCCTAAAAAAGAATATGCAAATGAGTATCCAGCGTTAGTAACAGAACTGAAATGGAATAAAAACGCACAGACTGCTCTCAACCAGATAAAGGAAAAACAATATCCGCAGTCGCTTTTGCAATATACTGGGCAGATTCTTTTGATCGGTATAAATTATGATAAAAAAACAAAAGAGCATAGCTGTAAGATTGAACGATTTGAGCGGGTTTTACAGTAGGTGGATAAATCAATGAAAACAACAACTAAGGATTTAACAAAAGGAACAATATGGAAGCAGCTAATTGCATTTGCAATACCGCTGATATGGGGAAATTTATTTCAGCTGACATACAACATGGTAGATTCGATTGTGGTGGGACAGTTTGCCGGGCAGGATGCTCTTGCAGCGGTAGGCACCTCAGACCCAGTCATGAATTTACTGATTCTTGGTGTCACAGGACTATGTATTGGTGCATCCGTAATTATGAGTAATTGCTTTGGTGCAGGAAAAACGGAAGAATTAAAGCACGAGGTAGGAATGACACTTCTTCTTGTGATGGGGATGTCAGCAGTTATCCTTGTGGGAGGTCTGATTGCTTCCGAAGGAATATTAAAGCTGATGCAGACGCCTACTGATATATTGCCGCTTGCAGAAAGTTATCTGCATATTATCTTTATTGGAATGCCATTTACCTGCCTTTACAATATTTATGCGGCATCGCTTCGAAGTGTCGGAGATGCAAAAACGCCAGTTTATTTTCTGGTACTGTCATCTGTCTTAAATGGAGCTTTAGATGTGCTCTTTGTAGCAGGGCTTCATATGGGTGTAGCTGGTGCTGGTTTGGCAACAGTGATTGCAGAGGCAGTGTCAGCAGTGCTTTGTGTAATTTATGTTTATTTTCGCGTACCAATGCTTCATCTAAAGAAAGAGCATTTTCAATTAGACAAGCGGTTGATATGGATGACAGTACAGTATGGTGGTATGTCGTCACTTCAGCAGTGCAGTCAGCCGCTTGGAAAACTTTTGATTCAGGGTGCAATCAATACGCTTGGTGTTGGTGCAATGGCAGCATTTAATGCAGTCGGCAAGATAGAAGATTTTGCACTTGTACCAGGAAGAAGTATTTCAAATGCAATGATGACATTTACAGCACAAAATGATGGCGCAAAAAAGCCAAAGCGAATTAAGGATGGTTTTCGAAGTGGTATTATGCTAGAGATTTGTTATGCTGTATTTATATGTGCAGTGCTTCTTGTATTTGATAATCAGCTGATTGGATTGTTTGGTGATTCTAAACAGATGCTTTCAGAGGGAAGCAAATACTTTGCAGTAATGGCATTTTTCTATTGGCTTCCAGGTGTTACAAACGCCCATCAGGGATTTTTGCGCGGTGTCGGAAAAATGAAGATGACGCTTTATGGAACGCTCACCCAGATTACATTTCGCGTTATTTTTACATTTTTACTTGTACCGCGAATCGGCCTAGTAGGTGTCGGATTTGCGTGTGTTGCAGGATGGATAGCTATGCTTGGATGGCAGGCACCGTATTGTATTTATATTAGAAAGAAAATGATAGAAAGGCAGGAAAAACTATGACTTACAAGGATAATGCAGTAAAGGATCTGCGCATCGCCTATATTGGAGGCGGCTCAAGAGGATGGGCATGGACATTTATGCGCGATTTGGCATTAGAACCAGCACTTGGCGGCACAATCGTTTTATACGATATTGACAAGGAAGCGGCAAAGGCAAATGAGATTATCGGAAATGGTATATCTGAAAGAGAAGAGGCAGTAGGCAAGTGGAAGTATATTGTGGCGGATACACTAAAAGAGGCACTGACAGGTAGTGACTTTGTTGTGATTTCAATTCTTCCAGGTACATTTGATGAGATGGAGTCTGATGTGCATGAGCCAGAAAAATATGGTATCTATCAGTCTGTCGGTGATACAGCAGGCCCTGGCGGAATGGTACGTGCGCTGCGTACAATACCTATGTTTGTTACAATCGCAGAGGCAATTCGCGATTATGCGCCACAGGCATGGGTTATCAATTATACTAACCCGATGTCATTATGTGTAAAGACCCTATATCACGTATTTCCGCAGATCAAAGCATTTGGCTGTTGCCATGAAGTATTTGGAACACAAAAACTTCTGGCACAAATTGCAGAGCGTGAGCTTGGCATCACTGATATCAAACGAGATGAAATTATAGTAAATGTACTTGGTCTTAATCATTTTACATGGTTTGATAGTGCATCTTATAAAGGAATTGATTTGTTCCCAGTATATCGCAGCTTTATAGAAAAGCACTTTGAGGAAGGTTTTGAGGAGAAAGATAAAAATTGGATGAACTCAACCTTTTCCTGTGCACATCGCGTGAAATTTGATTTGTTCAAGAAGTATGGCTGGATTGCAGCAGCAGGAGACCGTCATCTGGCAGAGTTTATGCCTCCGATTTATTTAAAAGATCCGGAAACCGTCGCTTCATGGAAGTTTGGTTTGACAACTGTTGCATGGAGAAAAGAAGATTTAAAGAAGCGTCTTGAAAAAAGTAAAAAGCTTGTATCTGGTGAGGAAAAGGTTGAATTAATTCCATCAGGCGAGGAAGGTATTTTATTAATCAAGGCACTGTGCGGACTGACACGCATGATCAGCAATGTCAATATTCCAAATACTGCAGGCCAGATTCCAAATCTTCCAGCATCAGCAGTAGTAGAGACAAATGCTGTCTTTTCAAGGGATAGCATCGCACCTATATTTGCAGGAAATCTGACAGAAGAGATCAGACAGCTGATGCTTCCGCATATTATGAATCACGAGGACGTCTTAAAGGCTGCACTTACATGTGATTACGATATCACGCTTCGTGCATTTCGCCGTGATCCGCTTGTTACCTGCAGCAAAGATGATGCTGACAAGCTGCTTCGCACGATGATTGCAAACACAAAGAAATATCTGCCGGATGGCTGGAATTCAAAATAAGTTAATATTTACAGCAAAGCCTGAAGGTGAATGGCTAAAATTTGTGATTGACTTTCCTTTAGTGTATATGGTATAGTATTCTGCGTTAACAAGTTAGTTAGCAATTAAAAAACAAAATAATATTCCGTGAGGGAGTAGTTCGCGATAATCGTGGTTTGTCAACAACCCCGGCTTTTGCCTGGCAAATCTTAAAGAATGAGACTCATGTATGCGTTTTTTTAGTGTACGCATACATGGGTCTTTTTTATTTGTTAATAACGTATCTTGCGGAATAAAAAAGGAGGAAATGATGGGTGATTTCATCAACAGTGCACCGCTTTTCGTTGTAATTCTGCTTCTTGTAGTAGGATTTGCACTTTTGGTAAAAGGAGCGGATTTTTTTGTGGAGGGAAGCTCAAGCGTAGCAAAGAAGCTGGCAGTGCCGTCCATTATTATCGGATTAACAATTGTAGCAATGGGAACATCACTTCCTGAAACAGCTGTCAGTGTAACTGCATCTTTAGTAGATAACAATACACTTGCCATCAGTAATGTAGTCGGATCAAATATTTTTAATTTGATGTTTGTTATCGGTGTCTGTTCTATTCTTTCTACAATTTATGTGCAAAGAGAGACAGTAACGCGCGATATTCCGTTTTCAATTATCTGTGCATTATTGCTGCTTGGTCTTGGAATGATTGCAGTTGGTGATGCAACTGGCATGACGCTTGGCCATTTTGATGGAATCCTTTTTCTTATCCTTTTCGCAGGTTATATTGGACTGATGATAAAAAGTGCGATGAAGGCAAGAGCAGAGGGAAAAGAAGTCGAAGCAAATGACGAATTTGACGCAGAAGAGTTAAAGGTAATGTCATATCCTAAGAGCATTCTTTATATCGTTGGCGGTGCAATTGCAATTGCGATTGGCGGAGATTTGACTGTAGATACGGCAAGCCGCATTGCAATTGATCTTGGAATGAGTCAGACGCTTGTAGGACTTACTATTGTTTCTATTGGAACATCACTTCCAGAGCTTGTTACATCTGTTGTAGCAGCGCGCAAAAATGAGGTTGATATGGCAGTAGGAAATGCAGTCGGATCAAATATATTTAATATTTTAATGGTCCTTGGAATTGCATCTGCAATCAATCCAGTC
>CAUCWU010000071.1 GCA_958446555.1 uncultured Lachnospiraceae bacterium
GCTGTAAAAACGATTCCGACATTCCAATTCCATTATCCTTAACAATAAAGCGATAGCAGCCCTCTTCTTGCTGCCCCATTGGAAGTGTCTGTGCCTTAAATAAAATATTGCCTCCCTGCGGTGTATATTTAATTGCATTTGAAAGCAAATTGACAAAGATTTGGCGCAGACGCACTGGATCTGCAAGCACATAATCCTGTGTCAATCCAGATAAATCAAGCGTGAAATGATGACGCTTCTTTTCGATCTGTGTTGCACATAGATCCGCAGACATCTTCGCCATATCATACAGGTATGTTGGTTCGTTGTTCAGACTATTATTTCCACTCTCAATTTTGGACATATCGAGGACCTCGTTAATTAATTCAAGCAGATGCTTTGATGACTCATCAATCTTTCGAAGACAATCCTCAACCCTATCTGGATCATCAAGATGCTGCAGTGCAATCTGCGTCATTCCGATAATACCATTCATTGGTGTTCTGATGTCATGCGACACACTGCTTAAAAACAGACTTTTTGCCTTATTTGCCTCTACTGCTGAGTGATATGCATCCTTTAATGCATCTGCTACCTGATCACTGCGGCTGTGCGTCTCATGAATATCTGTCAGAATCATTGCCATTGTGCGCGGAATGGCATTGCTTTCATTGATCTGCATACATTCAACACGAACCCAACGGTACATACCTTCCATCTTCACTCTAAGCTCACACTCATAATTGCCATCATTTTTTACAAACATGTGTATCAATTCAGAAAGTCTAAGCTTATAGCGCTGTTTCTCCCAATCTTCGGGCAAAACAGCCGGCTCTAAATATTTCTTTAAAAATGTCTCATATAATCCGTCTGGCATATGCTCAAACAGCTTTGCACCACTGTTTGAAAACACCTTACATTTTCCATTTCGCATATCGATATAGAGGGTAAGAAGTGATTTTCGAACCATTGCCGTGACAAATTCGAGACTTTCTTTATTGCTTTCATGAAGCATATTGATCAGCTGCTCTTTTTCGTCCACTGTTGTATTAAGCTCGTTGTTCAGGTTCTCATACCATTCCTCTTCCTCTGCGGCATCGTCTTGGTCAAGTACCATTCCATAAATCTCATAATAAGTCTGAATACGTCCCTCAGTCAGCAAATGCCTTAAATCAGACTGGAGCTTTTTATCCTGCTCAATCAAATTCACTATTTCCGGGGCATAAACACTGCCTCTGCCCTGCATAAATTCTTCAAGACATTTGTCGAATGTTTTCTGTCCCTTATAGCTTCGTCCTATAAAATCAGTAGCAGCATCCATGCAGTCTGCCATATGTACAAGCTCTATAAAAATCCGATCCTTCGAAACTGTATTATCAAAATCTGATGGATAGCCCATCTTTCCATCCCATGACTTGTGATGACCAAGCACAATGTCATGAAAGCGGTTCAGAGACGGAATACGCTCAAGCATTTTGGCACCAGATTTTGGATGCTCATAAATACTTTGCAGCTCACGTTTTGTGAGACTTCTTGATTGTTTGTTTACAATATTTGCCTTTTGCAGCTTTCCAACATCAAAAATTTTACATGCCTGAGACATAAAATCTACAATCTGATCTCGTTTTTCCAAGACTTCTACAAGCGATTCACAGTCAAATGAACCTATTAAAAGCTCTGGCTTATTTTCAAATATACTTGTCAAAATGCGTCCTGCAATTTGACCCACCATCTGTGAGTGAATCAATGTAATCTCATCACGGCTGACCATAACATTCATCAGTGTCGTTGAATCCACATCATTTGCCGTCAGTACTTCAAGAAACTGGCAAACAGAACGACTTACTACATCATTTACAAAATTAGAATTTCCTGTTCGCGGAATCTGACGAATCATTTTTAAATATTCGTCCACACAGCTCTTTCTAAGACCTGGATCGCCATGGTATTCAGCCTCATATCGATTTAAAATATCTATAATACTTGGAAGGTGATTGATAGCAACCTGGAACAAACGGCTCTCCGTAAATCCATCTTCATGCTCCATTGTATCATGTGCAATTGCATAATCACAAAATGCTTTGTAGCCCTCAAGAAACTCTGTACAGCTGATTTCTCCCAAAAAGAACTGACATCTTCTATAATTACAGTAAATCTCATCAAGCATCTCAAACGGATTTGGATTTTTCTTAAGTGCCTCTTTATAGCAGTCTCCAAGTACCTTATTTGCGCGTTTTAACATATCTGGATCAACTGTCTCGCGCTCATTGCTTAGCACATAATTTCCAAACACATCATAATTAAGTTCTGTAATAAGCTCATCAAAATCAAAACGATCACCCTCTAAGCTTCGCACACGCTCATCATTATAAAAATCAAGCGCATCATCTACTACCTGAGCAATCTCATTTGGATTTAAAGGATCTATTATGGAAAAATTAATCTTTACAATGGCATAATTATAAAACGAATATATAATCCGCTTTCTGACATCGTCATTTTCAATCTCGAAATAACAGTCCTTAAAAGAACGAATCTTTTGAAAATACCAGGCTGCCTTTTCTCCGTCCTGTCTATCTGGCATGGCATTATGAATGCCTCCCAACAGATTAATCGTCCAGATATAATTGTCACGTTTGTCATGCTTAAGAAAATATTGCTCCAAAACCTCTGCAAGCTCTAGCATAGAAAGACTGTCTTCATACCCTTGCGCTGATGCATCACGAATCTGCTTTAGAAATTCATCTGCTAGCTCATCATTCAGCTCCATTCTTCCTTCTGTAAATGGGCGTATATACAAGTTTAACAGTGCTTCATTTTCAATATACAGCTGTCTCATAGAGCGATATTTCTTCTTTAAATTAGCAACCCAGTTTTCTTTTGTATCTGCCTTTGTGAACTGCTCGATGACGCTTTCCTCTGTCTTTAAATTTTCCTTATATTTTTCATAAAAATGAGCAATGTTTTCTCGCGTTATCGCCACTAGCTCCACCTCCCATGCTTACAGATTTCTTTGCTTTTGCCTTGTTAATTTTATCTTTTCCAATTATACTAGCAAACCTTTGTTTATGCAAGCAAATTGTATGGATGAGATGCATTACTGCTGACGAAACCATTACATTGAAGGGTTTTCGTATACTAACTTTGTGAATTGTAACGATATATCTTCTCATTTACTTCCAACTGTTTCTAATTGACTTATCTCTTATTCAATGTTATGTTAATATTACAAAGCAATTTATTATTGCACATCATTCTAAGGAGGTTTTTTGTCATGGCTAACAAACATGATTATGGAGAAAGAAGTCTCCAAATGCACTATGAAAAACGTGGTAAAATTGAAATCATTCCTACCGTTCCGGTTAAAACAAGCGAGGATCTTTCCCTTGCATATACACCTGGTGTTGCTACACCTTGTCTTGCTATTCAGAAAGATCCTGAACTTTCCTTCTGTCTGACACGCCGCTGGAATACCTGTCTTGTTGTCACAGATGGTACTGCTGTTTTAGGACTTGGTGATATTGGTCCTGAGGCTGGTATGCCGGTTATGGAAGGAAAATGCGTACTGTTCAAGGCATTCGGTAATGTAGACGCGTTCCCATTATGTATTAAGAGCAAGGATGTTGATGAAATCGTAAATACTGTTGCACTTATTTCCGGAAGTTTCGGAGGTGTTAATCTGGAGGATATTTCCGCTCCGCGCTGCTTTGAAATTGAAAAGAAGTTAAAGGAGCGCTGTGATATCCCGATTTTCCACGATGACCAGCACGGAACTGCTGTTGTCACTCTTGCAGGTCTGATTAACGCATGCAAGCTCACAGGCAGAAAGCCTGAGAAAACCCATATCGTTGTAAACGGTGCTGGTGCTGCTGCAATCGCCATCTCCAAGCTGTTAATTGCCTACGGCTTTGCTGATATTACACTGTGTGACCGTACTGGAATTATCTATGAGGGACGTGAAAAAGGTATGAATCCAGTTAAAGAGGAAATGGCAAAGATCACTAATAAAAAGCACTTACAAGGCAGCTTAGCAGATGCTGTTCGCGGTGCAGATGTATTTGTTGGTGTAAGCGCTCCTGGTGTTCTGACAAAGGAAATGGTTCAGACTATGGCACCACAGGCTATTGTATTTGCGTGTGCTAATCCAACTCCGGAAATTGATCCAAAGGATGCTAAAGCTGGCGGCGCTGCTGTTGTTGCTACTGGAAGAAGTGATTATCCAAACCAGATCAATAATGTACTGGCATTTCCAGGAATCTTCCGCGGTACATTTGATGTTCACGCAAAGGAAATTAACGATGAGATGAAGTTTGCTGCTGCAACGGCTATTGCATCTATCATCCCAGATGATCAGATTCGCGCAGATTATATCATCCCAGAAGCATTTAACCCGGTTGTTGCACAGACTGTAGCTGCTGCTGTCGCAGAGGCTGCAAAAAAGAGCGGTGTAACAAGAGAGTATAAAACATTATGATACCCAGGGTCAAAAGCTCCAAAAGCCGTTCGTGCTTGCACTAAAGGCTTTGAGCTTGGGTATCAGTTGGGCACAGTCATGATTTTAATCTTCATGGCTGTGCGTTTTTGTTTTAATACTTATTTTTGGTATCTTTTATCTCATTTCTTTTTGGCTATCTTATTTGTTTTATAGCTGCGGCACGCCTCTGCAAATTTTTCGGCAAACTTTGGATTTGAATAATATGACAGATGCGCAAAGCCCCACCAGTGATCACTTCCTGCATGAACACACTCCCAACTTCTTGTTCCAACAGGCTTTTTTGCAATCGCACATTCACCATTATCCTCGCTGTCATAATAATGAAACTCATGACCGCGTATCGTTTCTCCTTTTTGCAAAAAGCTGTCTGTCTTTGAGTTTAATGTCAGATATCCGAAGCGCACAAGCCGCTCTTTTTTCATACAGCATGCATGAATCACTCCTGCCATTTTATATGGTTTTTTCTCTGAATCAAAAATTGTATCATGAAGATACATAAACCCTCCGCATTCAGCCAGTGACGGCATTTTATTTTCAATAGCTGATTTTACGGAATTTCTCATACTTTCATTTTCTTCCAGTTCTTTTAAATACAGCTCTGGATAACCTCCGCCAAACAGTATTCCATCTAAATCTTTCGGCAGTGTATCATCATGAAGAGGAGAAAAGAATATAAGCTTTGCTCCAAGTGATTTTAACAGATCCAGATTATCTTCATAATAAAAACAAAATGCTTCATCTCTTGCCACACCTATTCGAATTGTTTTTTCTGTAAATTTCTGTTTAATGTCACTCTCTACATCATACTCTAATTTGGGTGCGCTCTTTGCAATCTCAAGAATCTGTTCAATATTGGCATTTTCGCAAAGGACTTGTGAAGCAATCTTTAATCTACTTTGAATATCTTCTAGCTCATACGGCATAACAAGACCAAGATGACGACTTTCAATTCGCACATCATCTCTAACAGGAAAAGATGCAACAATCGGAATATGGAAAGTTTCCTCAATTTCCTTTGACAACACTGATGCAAAGGATGATGGCGTCTGATTAAGAATTACTCCCTTTATAAGATGAGCTGTATCATATTGAAGAAAACCACTTAAAAGCGCCAAGAGTGAACGTCCCATCCCCCTTGCATTTACAGTCAGTAAAATCGGTGTATTAGTTGCTTTTGCAAGTGCATATGATGAAGCTTCCTCGCGAATCCCACCAAGACCATCGTAAAGTCCCATAACACCTTCTATTACTGCCAGATCACGGCTGTCCTGTCCTTTAGAAAGAAGCATTCTCGTTATGCTGTCTTCTGTAAAAAACGGATCGAGATTTCTTGAGGAAATTCCAAGAACTGTCTTATGAAACATTGGATCAATATAATCTGGTCCGCACTTAAAAGACTCTAAATGATAATTTTTCTCCTTAAGCGCCTGTAGCAATGCACATGTAATTAATGTCTTTCCACTCCCACTTTGGGGCGCTGCAATCATAATACGCGCCCCCTTTTTTGCTATTTTTTCATGCTGCACATCTTTTTTTGTATTTTCCATGTAACTATTCCCTCACAATTTTATTCATCTGCTTCCATCTTATCACCTGGCAGCAGATTAAATGATGCAATCAATACTGGATTTTGTGCCTGCATCAAATTGTATGATCCAAGCTTATGCGCTCTGCTTGCCTGAATCTGAGTCAGCTGCACATGCTTAACCGGATACGTCTGAATCAATTTTGTAATCTGTGCAATTGTTTCAAGCGACACAGCATTGATTACGACACGCACTCCTTTACTAGCTTTGTCTGTTTTTCCTTTTGTATTTTCTTTTACTATTAACTTTTTTTGAATAGCAGACAAAATATCACTTAGCGCGCCGCTGCTTCCGCCTATAAATACATGAGTCGGTGTCGGAAGCTCTTCAAATCCTTCAGGTGCCTTTTTATTAATTACCACGATCTGATCTGAAAGACCAAGACGAACAGCATTTTCTTTTGTTAAATTTGCAGCCTCTTCCTTTTGTTCAATTGCAAATACAAAAATATCAGGAGACAATCTTGCACACTCTGCACTTACTGAGCCAGTTCCGCTTCCCACATCATAAACGACAGCATTTTTTGTCAGCTCAAGACGACTTATACTAAGCACGCGAACTTCATTTTTTGTCATAGGTACCTTAGTGCGTGAAAAAATCTCATCATCAATTCCTGGTGTCAATATTTGATCCTCGCAGTCTTCATTTTCAATTAAACATGTATATACTCCTTCTGGCAAATCAAAAAGCTTTGTCTCAAATTCATCAAGATAAAACGTAAAGAGCTTTTCATCTGGATAGGAAAGACGATAACCTGCACTTATTTTTACATTATTTATCCCCGCTTCTCGAAATTTATTTACAAGCATTTCAAAATCATTTTTCCCAGACAACAATAAAAATACCTTAGTATTCTTTCGCACAAGATTTACAACATTTGCACGCCTTCCATGAATACTTGCAAGAACTGCATCATTCCATGAAACTCCAAAACGTGCTGCAAGTGCGCTCACAGATGAAATCCCTGGCAAAATCGTTGTCTCTGATTTTAAGATACCTTTTTCATTTGCTTCTTCAAGTGCCTTTTTCATCGACTGTGCACCACTGTAAAAACCGCTGTCGCCGGAAAAGGCAGCTGCCACCTTCGTGTACTGTGGATGTTCAATTAAATATGAAATAATATCATCCGCGCGATAATAAGGCACTTTTACACCTTTGCTTGGCAAATTTTCAAGCATTCTTTCTGCACCAAATATAACCTCTGCCTCCTCAAAGACATGATAAGCTTCTCTTGTCATTCCATCTGTATTTCCCATTCCTATTCCAGAAAGAATTATTTTTCGGCTTCGCTTTGATAAAATATCTTCCTTTAAAAGTAACTCTAGCTTTTTTGCTGTATCATATACATTTTCACATATGTACATAGATGACTTTCTTTCATCGCCCGATATTTCAGTCTGACACACATTTTCTGAAGGCGGCAAAATAGCACAAACTCCAACACCAGCCTTTTTAGCTGCCTCAACCTTTTCCTCAAATCCGCCTGCATGACCGCTTATCTTTGTCACCATCCAGTCAATTGAATATTCCCTTAAAATACATTCATTCATCTGCGCAGAAAACGGTCCCTGCATTGCAATGATCTGACGCCCAGTAATGCCATTTGCCGTACATAGACGAATGCTTTCTTCTCCAGGAAGCACACGCACAAAAAGGTGATTCTTAATTGTTTCATTTTTTGCATAGCTGCCCAAATCCTTACTTCCTGTCGTAAGTAAAATATTTCCTGTCTGAAACGACAGCCACGCGCTGCATTCTTCATGTGTCTTAAATGATACAAAGCCTTCCTCTGCACTCTCTGTGCTGCGGCGCAGACGAATAAGTGAAATAGACTCCTTATCTGCTGCCTGACGGACATTTTGCGATACGATCTGTGCATACGGATGTGTAGCATCAACTACCACATCAAATTTTCCATCTCTCATAAGCACTTCCATCTCTTCTTCTGTAAGGCGGCCGCAATGCACATCAAGACGTTTATCGTTCATAAGCTCAAGAGCATAATCAGTTGCAACACATACACTGCATTTAATATTCGAATCAGCAAGCAATTCAGCAAGTTCACGCCCTTCTGTTGTTCCGGCAAATACTAGCACTTTTTTCATCAAAATCACCTACTTTCTATAAATTCTTGTTTTCTCAGTTTTCCTTTTGCACATGAGTATTTATATGATAATTACGCCCTGTCACAAGCTTTCCTTTCACCACATGGCTTTGAGAATTACCGATAAAAACAGTTGTAAACATATCGACCTGCTCATCCTTAAGCTGTTCAAGCGTACAGATTTTATATTCAGTACCCTCTCTTCCAATATTTCGTACATAGCCACACATACGATCTTGCTTAACCTTGCGAAGCAAAATTTCACATGCGCGCTTTAAATAATCTGGTCTTCCCTTGCTTGACGGATTGTAAATGGCAATACAAAAATCTCCGTCTGCCGCCGCTGACAGCCGCTTTTCTATTACCTCCCATGGTGTCAGTCTGTCACTTAAACTTATCACGCAAAAATCATGACCAATAGGCGCCCCAAGAACAGCTGCACCGCTGACTGCCGCCGTAATACCCGGAATAATTTCAAGCTCACAGTCTGGATACTCCGGGAGAAGATCATACATTAAAGATGCCATACCATATACGCCTGAATCACCGCTGCATACAATAGAGGCGATACATCCTTTTTTTGCCTCCTCAAAACAAAGACGGCAGCGTTCCTCCTCCCTTGTCATCGGTGTTGCAATTGTTTTCTTATTCTGAACCAGATCACCAAGAAGCTTTAAATATACTTGGTATCCTGCAATCACATCACTTTCTTCAAGTGCCTGCCTTGCCTCGGGCGTCATCATCTTAGGTGCACCCGGTCCAATTCCTACTACATATATTTTTTGTTTCAAACCAACAACCTACCTTTCGTATTTAACCATCTCACTACTATTATTTTTTTACCGTTAGCGAAAGCGTTAGTAAAAATCTTCGATGGAATGTCTTTAAAATACTGGAAAAAATGCACGCATTGCAATAGCAACAGTCACACCATCTTTTGCATACTTTCTCGAAAGAAGCTTTCCATTCGGCTCTTCTGCCATTGCAGAGCGCTCACATACATTGTCTACGCCGACAGTTTTTTCAACAAATGCAGAACTGCTAAAATTTCCTGGCACTTGTCTTAATTCATCTTCAGTAAAAGTAACAAATTCAACATTAAAAT
>CAUCWU010000072.1 GCA_958446555.1 uncultured Lachnospiraceae bacterium
TTTAGGTGCAGGAAAGCTAGAGGAGGCAAGAGAGACCGATACAAAGTTAATCTTTGCGTCAGTTGTCAGCTGTCTGGTACTTGGAACCATCATGGCACTCGCTGCGCCGCTATTTCCAGAGCTTTACAATACAACCGATGAAGTCAAAGAGCTTGCAACCTTCTTTATCGTGTTCTCAGCAATTATGATGCCGTTTAATGCATTTTTGCACTCTGCATATTTTACCCTTCGTTCAGGTGGAAAGACATTGATCACCTTCTTCTTTGATGCAGGTTTTGTTTGGATTGTCTCCATTCCACTTGCACTTGCACTTTCTAGATTAACAGATATGCCAGTTCGCATGTTGTATGCATGTTGCACAGGAGCAGATCTTATCAAAGTGGTAGTTGGATATATTCTTGTCAAGAGAGGAAAATGGGTAGTGAAGATCGTTGATAATGATTGATACTGCTCAATATTTGCAGTTTTCTGAAAAGGTGAGATCTTGCATAATTTGTTCGAATGGAGTACAATAAATTTGAACAAATTTGATCCGTGAAAACGTCCAAATGACAAACGGAAAACTGAAAGGATGGCAGGAAAATGATTAAAGGATTTAAAATGAAGCTTTATCCAGGTATGGAAGCAGAGTACGAGAAGAGACATAACCAGCTGTGGCCGGAGATGAAGGATATGATTCATGAGCACGGCGGTAAGAATTATACAATCTTCTTAGATCGTGAAACTTTAACTCTGTTTGGTTACATTGAGATCGAGGACGAGGAGCTGTGGGCAAAGGGAGCCGATACTGCAATCAACCGTAAGTGGTGGGATTTCATGGCAGATATTATGGAGACCAATCCAGACAACAGCCCAGTATCCATTGATTTAAAGACTGTATTCCACTTAGACTAATATAATAATAAAAAAGACGTTTCTAGTTAGTTGTTAGCTAGAAACGTCTTTTTTGTTCGTTCATCTAAATTAGTTATAATCAACCTCGATCAAGCACAGTCCCTGTGCCGGTGCAGTAGGTCCGGCAAGACTTCTCTTTTTGCCCTGAAGAATTGTCAATACATCCTCAGGCTGCATGCGGTGAAAACCAACCTCAAGGAGAGTACCAGTCATAATGCGAACCATATGCTGTAAGAAACCATCACCGTGGAAGGAGAGTGTCAGATAGTCTCCCTTTTGCTGGATACGAATCGAGTCAACTGTTCTCACCGTGCTTTTGTTCATCTTTGGATTGCCACAGAAGCTTGCAAAATCGTGCATACCAGTCAGATAAGTTGCTGCCCTATTCATAGCAGCAAGATCTGGCATTCCCTCTAAGCGAGTGACATAGCGGCGGTCAAAGACTGGCTTTGTCTGTCCCACATAGCAGGTGTAGCAGTAGGTCTTTCCAGTCGCATTATAGCGGCTGTGGAAACGCTGAGAAGCCTCAGCAACATCCAAGATCACAATATCATCTGGAAGATAGCGATTCATATAATCGCGAATCTCGCGGACAGAAAGTGGCGTGTCAAGCAGCGCGTTGGCGGTCATTGCCTTTGCGTGAACACCGGCATCGGTACGTCCTGCACCGACAAGCTTCACGGTCTCAACTTCACACATTTTGGCAAGAACAGATTCGATCTTACCCTGAATCGTGTCATCGGTATGTTTTTGGTGTTCCCAACCGCTGTAGCGGCTACCATCGTAGCTAATTGTAAAACGATAATTATTCATAAAAAACTTTAGTTCCTTTCTTTATCCAGATTACTCTGTGCAGTCGCAAGCATCAGCTTGATACGATTGAGCTGATTTACCTCAGAAGCGCCTGGGTCATAGTCAACTGCAATGATATTGGCCTCTGGATGCTGGTGGCGAATCTCCTTGATGACACCCTTTCCGACAATGTGGTTTGGCAGGCAACCAAATGGCTGTGTGCAGACAACATTGTTGACACCACTGTGGATCAGCTCCATGATCTCACCAGTTAAGAACCAACCCTCACCAGTCTGGTTTCCGATGGATACAAGCGGATCTGCATATTTTGCAAGATCGTGAATATCAGCTGGCGGTGTGAAGTGCTTACTCTGAGCAAATGCCTTTCTTGCAGCCTTTCTCATATATTCAAGAGCTGTGATACCGACATTGCACATTTTGGCAGTTGCGCTGCTCATGCCAAGCTTTTCAGACTTGAAATTGCTGTTGTAGAAGCAGTATAAGAAGAAATCAAGCATATCTGGCATAACAGCTTCTGCGCCTTCTCGTTCAAGAAGCTCAACAAGATGGTTGTTTGCTTGAGGAAGGAACTTAACCAAGATCTCACCAACGATTCCAACTCTCGGAATGACCTTATCCTCGTAAATCGGAATATTGTCAAAGTCGCGGATCATATCCTTAATAATATGATTAAATCTTGTCATGCTAGGTGTGCGCTTTAAGTCATTGTTGCAGATGCGCTTCCACTTTTCATGCATTGCATTGACAGAACCCGGTACCTTCTCATATGGGCGCATGCGGTAGACAGTGCGCATGAAGATATCACCGTAAACGATAGCCTGTACAGCACGAATTGCAAGTGCCGGTGTGTAGGTCATACCAGGGTTGGACTCAAGCTTGCTCAGATTCAGCGAGATAACTGGAATCTGTGCCATACCAGCCTTCTCAAGTGCACGGCGGATGAATCCGACATAGTTACTTGCACGGCAACCACCACCAGTCTGGGTCATAAAGATTGCAACATGGTCGAGGTCATAGCGACCGGACAACAGTGCATCCATAATCTGACCGACAACAATCAAGGACGGATAGCAGGCATCGTTGTTTACATATTTGAGTCCGACATCGACAGCAGTGCGGCTTTCCTTCATCACTTCGACATTGTAACCGGAGCTCTTGATTGCAGTCTCCAGAAGATCAAAGTGAATCGGGCTCATCTGCGGACAAAGAATCGTGTAGTTCTTCTTCATTTCCTTTGTGAAGAGAACACGGTTGTAGGCAGAGGAAACCACATGGCGCTCAATGTGCTTTTGCTCGCGAACGCGGATTGCAGAGAGCAGAGAGCGGATACGGATGCGAGCTGCACCAAGGTTATTAACCTCATCGATCTTAAGAACCGTATAGATTTTGCCAGAGCCGGTCAAAATATCGTTGACCTGATCAGTTGTTACGGCATCAAGACCACAACCGAAGGAGTTTAACTGAATCAGATCCAGATTGTCCTGTGTGCGCACAAATTGAGCGGCAGCATACAGTCTGGAGTGGTACATCCACTGGTTTAATACGATCAGACGGCCATCCATCTTTGCCAGATGGGAGACAGAGTCCTCAGTCAAAACAGCGATGCCGTAGGAAGTGATCAGTTCTGGAATACCGTGGTTGATCTCAGGATCGACATGATACGGACGACCTGCAAGGATAATACCGCGCTTTCCGGTCTGCTTTAAGTATTCAAGTGTCTCCTCACCCTTTTTCTGGATGTCTTTTCGACAAGCTTGCATCTCAACCCAGCCGGCGTGAGCAGCCTCGCGAATCTCTTCCTCTGGAATGCCCATCTTGCCAAATTCCTCAACAAGACGCTTGGTCATCACTTCCTCATTGGTCAGTGCAAGGAATGGATTCATAAAGACAACATCTGGATTTTTTAACTCTTCAACATTGTTTTTGATGTTCTCTGCATAGGAGGTAACGATTGGACAGTTGTAATGGTTCTGCGCATCGTCAAACTCAACTCGCTCATATGGAATACACGGATAGAAGATAAAGTGTACATTGTTTCGAAGAAGCCAAGTCACATGACCGTGTGCAAGCTTTGCCGGATAACATTCGGACTCACTTGGAATCGACTCAATACCCATCTCATAGATGGAACGATTGGAGCCAGGAGAGAGAACAACTCGATAACCGAGCTTCTTAAAGAAGGTTGCCCATAGAGGGAAGTTCTCATACATGTTTAACACGCGGGCAATACCGACGGTACCGCGCTTTGCATCCTTCTCTTCAAGTGGCTCATAGTCGAAAATGCGGTGATACTTATAGTCAAACAGGTTTGGAATATTTTCTTTATTCTTTTCCTTTCCAAGACCACGCTCACAGCGGTTTCCAAATATGTAATGGCTGCCGTTGCTAAAACGGTTGATTGTCAGAAGACAGTGGTTGGTACAGCCCTGACAGCGAGTTAAGCGAGTTGTATATTTCAAAGACAAAATGTCATTCATAGACAGCATGCTTGTCTTTGGATTCTTGTGGGTCTGATAATATTCTCTTGCGACAAGAGCAGCACCAAATGCACCCATGATACCAGCGATATCTGGACGGACAGCCTCGCAGCCAGCAATCTTTTCAAAGCTTCGAAGAACGGCATCGTTGTAGAAGGTACCACCCTGTACAACGACATGCTTTCCAAGGTCAGATGCATCGTTGATCTTGATAACCTTAAACAGCGCATTCTTGATAACTGAGTAGGCGAGACCAGCAGAGATATCAGCAACTGTAGCGCCCTCCTTCTGAGCCTGCTTTACGTTTGAGTTCATAAATACCGTGCAGCGGGTTCCAAGGTCAGTCGGGTTCTTTGCAAACAGAGCAGCCTTTGCGAAATCGACAACTGTATAGTTCAAGGATTTTGCGAAGGTCTCGATAAAGGAACCGCAGCCAGAGGAACATGCCTCATTTAACTGAACACTGTCAACTGTATGGTTCTTGATCTTGATGCACTTCATATCCTGACCGCCGATATCGAGAATACAATCGACATCTGGCTGGAAGAACGAAGCTGCATAGTAATGGGCAACTGTCTCAACCTCGCCCATATCAAGCTGTAATGCAGCCTTAATGAGTGCCTCGCCGTAACCGGTAGAACATCCGTAGGCAATCTCAACATCGTCTGGCATCTGCTCATAGATCTCACGGATCGCACGAACGGTTGTGGAGAGTGGGCTTCCGTTGTTATTGCTGTAGAAGGAATAAAGAAGAGATCCATCCTCAGCGACAAGAGCAACCTTTGTTGTTGTAGAACCGGCATCCACACCGAAGAAGCATTTGCCGTGATAATTGCGAAGATCGCCCTTCTTTACGGTGTGCTGCTTATGACGATCGGTGAACTCGTCGTATTCTTTTTCAGAAGCAAACAGAGGATCCATACGCTTGATCTCAAAGTTCATCTTGATGCCCTTTGTCAAGCGATCAATCATCTGTGTGATTGGGGTCACTGTGGTGTCAGCCTTTACATTCATTGCAGCACCGATTGCGGCGAACAGATGAGAGTGCTCTGGTGCAATGATATGCTCATCGGTCAGATGAAGTGTGCGGATGAAGGCTTCCTTTAACTGATCCAAAAAGTGCAGAGGACCGCCGAGGAATGCAACATTTCCACGGATTGGCTTACCACAGGCAAGACCAGAGATCGTCTGATTGACAACAGCCTGAAAAATAGAAGCGGCAAGGTCTTCCTTTGCAGCACCCTCATTGATCAGTGGCTGAATATCGGTCTTTGCGAATACGCCGCAGCGGGCAGCAATCGGATAAATTTCATGATAATTTTTTGCAAGCTCATTTAATCCAGAGGCATCGGTCTGAAGAAGAGAAGCCATCTGGTCGATGAAGGAACCGGTACCACCTGCACAGATTCCGTTCATACGCTGGTCAACACCGCCTGTAAAGTAGATGATCTTTGCATCCTCACCGCCAAGCTCGATTGCAACATCAGTCTGCGGTGCATAATCCTTTAAACTGGTAGCAACAGCGACAACCTCCTGCACAAACGGGATGTCTAGGTGTTTTGCAAGCGTCAAACCACCAGAGCCAGTGATGGAAGAAGCCAGATCCATTGGACCTAGCTTGTCGTAAGCTTTGGATAACAGCTCAGCGAGTGTTTCCTGAATATTTGCAAAATGGCGCTGATAATCGGAGAACAACAGGTTGTTTTCGCTGTCAAGGATGGCAACCTTAACAGTTGTGGAACCGATATCAATACCAAGACGGTTATATGTTTTTGTTGATGTACCCATTCAATACCTCCTTTGTGAATACTTTCTAACGAAAACTTATGTAAAATCAAAAAAAGAAAAACAAGGCAATAAACCCCAAAATACAGATGAATTATAACGGCTTTTGCGGGAAAAAGCAAGTAACTAATAAAAAAGTAAGAATCATTTTTAGAATTAAAAGAGTTTGACAAACACAGGCTCTAAATCTATAATAGAGGTATGTGTGAAAAAGGTTAGAATAATCCGGTCGGGGGATGCCGGGTGAGAAAGGATTCGTTTATATGAAGTTTTTAAACAAACTGGAACGTAAATTTGGGCGATATGCAGTTCCAAATCTGATGCTTTATATCATCATTTTGAATGCAGCAGGCTTGTTACTGAATATTTTATACCCACAGTCAGCTGCCTATTTATGCTGGTCAACAAGAGCCATTCTTCGAGGAGAGGTGTGGAGAATCATTTCCTTTATTATGGTGCCATACACGACAAGTCCAGTAAACTTTTTGATTTTTGCATTTTTGTACTATTCAATTTCTCAGACACTTGAGCGTGTTTGGGGAAGCTTTCGAATGGATATGTACATTATTACCGGTTTGCTTGGAACCATAATCGCAGCATTTTTGGTTTATTTTCTTTTTGGGGTGGATATGGGCTACAGTGTTAGCATTTCCTACCTGAGCAATTCCCTATTTTTGGCGCTAGCAGCCACGTTTCCGGATGTGCAGTTTTTGCTGTTCTTTATCATTCCGGTTAAAGCAAAGTGGATGGCGCTACTTAGTGCAGTGATGTACCTCTATGATCTGATGCAAGTTGTAAACTATTCTGGCTGGATGCCGCTTGGTTTGTCGATGCTTGTGATGATCGTATTTTCACTTATAAATTTTATCCTTTATTTCCTCGGCACAAGAGATCTTCAACGGATCAACCCCAAAGAGGTACGGCGAAGAAACGAATTTCGCAAGAAGATGGGGGAGAGGGAGCAGAGCGGAAGGCCACTGCATAAGTGTACCGTCTGCGGACGAACAGACAAGGACTATCCGAATCTGGAGTTTCGCTATTGTTCAAAGTGTGACGGCGCTTACGAGTATTGCAGCGAGCATCTTTATACGCATAAGCATATTGTTGCGCATTCGTATGATAAGCAGTGATTGACACCGTTTATAGACAAAACAAAACAAAATCGAATGGAGAAGAAAACACAGTATGAAGAAAACGAAAATTGTTTGTACCATGGGTCCGAAGACAGAGAATGTTGAGCTTTTGAAGGAAATGATCAAAAGCGGCATGAATGTTGCCCGTTTTAATTTCTCTCATGGAAGCCATGAGGAGCATGCAGGCCGTATGGCACTGATCGAGGAGGCCAGAAAGGCCGTAAACATCCCGGTAGCTACAATGCTTGATACCAAGGGACCGGAGATTCGTACCGGAAGTGTTCCAGGTGACAAGAAGGTAACTTTGGTAGAGGGACAGGACTTTGATCTGACAATTGATCAGAGCGTGGAGACAACCGAGAAGAGCGCATCTATCACTTACGAGGGTCTGGTAGCTGATGCAGAAGAGGGTTGCCGTATTTTGATTGATGATGGTCTGATTGAGTTAAAGGTGATTTCTAAGGATGAGACAACACTTCACTGTAAGGTTGTAAATGGTGGTGAGCTTGGTTCCAAGAAGGGTGTCAATGTACCGAACGTAAAGATCAATCTTCCAGGAATTACTGAGAAGGATAAGAAGGATATCTTATTTGGTATTGATCAAGGCTTTGATTTTGTTGCAGCTTCCTTCGTAAGAAATGCAGCCTGTATCGAGGAAATCCGCGATATCTTAAATATCCACGGAAGTAGGATGCGCATTATTGCAAAGATTGAGAGTGCAGAGGGTATCGAGAACATCGATGAAATTTTGCAGGCAGCAGACGGTATCATGGTTGCAAGAGGTGATATGGGTGTTGAGATTCCGGCAGAGGATGTTCCGCATATTCAGAAGACGATCATTCAGAAGTGTAATGAGGCACAGAAGCCTGTTATCACAGCAACTCAGATGCTTGATTCCATGATCCGCAATCCGCGTCCAACCAGAGCAGAGGTAACAGACGTTGCAAACGCAATCTATGATGGAACCGATGCTGTTATGCTTTCTGGTGAGACAGCAGCAGGACGCTATCCGCTTGAGGCAGTTCGCATGATGGCAAAGATTGCAGAGTCCTCTGAGCCGTATTTAGATTACCGTGCTTATAACAGAAGAGACATCAGACGTTCTGATCATGTGATCTCCAACGCACTTAGTAGCGCAACTGTTCGTACAGCAGAGATTCTCGATGCAAAGGCAATCATTGTTCCTACAATGCACGGATTTACCGCAAATCTTCTGTCCCACTGGAGACCGAAGTGCCGCATTATCGGTATGTCCCCGAACTGGGATGTTCTTCGCAAGATGCAGTTAAATTGGGGTGTAACTCCAATCAAGGCAATGCGTGAGACCGATACCGATGAGTTAATCGAGCATTCCGTAGAGACGGCAAAAGAGATGGGCTATATTCAGTCCGGCGATACCGTTATTGTTACCGTTGGTGTAAAGCATAAGAATCAGCCAAGCTACGCAATCGGCGAGACCAACAACATGAGAGTAATTGTTGTGAACTAATGATAATGCCTACAAGTTGCTTTGTTTCGGCTGAGCAATTATAACTAACAGCAAGGAGAGACACAGATTATGGAAAAGAAACCATTTGTAACACTGGAGCAGGTAAAGGAGATTGCAGCAAAGTATCCGACTCCATTTCATCTGTACGATGAAAAAGGAATCCGCGAGAATGCGAGAAAGTTAAAGGCTGCATTTGCATGGAATCCAAATTTTCATGAGTATTTTGCTGTAAAGGCAACACCGAATCCGTATATTATGGATATTTTAAAGTCAGAGGGCATTGGTGCAGATTGCTCTTCCTACACCGAGCTTTTGATGTCGGATGCGGTTGGACTTAAGGGACATGATATCATGTTCTCTTCCAACGTAACACCGGCACAAGATTTCAAGAAGGCTGCAGAGCTTGGCGCAATCATTAACTTTGATGATGTGTCCTTGATTGATTTTTATGAGGAGATCGGTGCACCATTTTTGGAGACGATGTGCTGTCGTTACAATCCGGGTGGAAACTTTACACTTCACAATGAGATCATGGATACGCCGAAGGATGCCAAGTATGGTATGACCAAGGAGCAGATGAAGGAAGC
>CAUCWU010000073.1 GCA_958446555.1 uncultured Lachnospiraceae bacterium
TGTCTGCTCAAAAGAAAAAAAGAAAAAGATAACAATGGCAGAAAAACAGTTAGAGGTAGTGTCTGATACACAGTTTCAAGATCGATTGTTGGTTTGTATTCGAATTGTGTCTCTGGTTTCATTTGCAACTTTTGTGGCAGAGGCATGTATTCTTGGATACATTCCACTGTTTTCCACTGATACACATGCATATGATCATTTTCATATTTCTGGTGTCCATTATTTTACGGTCAGCTGTATGTTTACACATTCGTTGACACTTATCTATCTGCTAAAATATTGGGCTAGAGGGAAAAATAGAAATAAGCTTGGAAAAAGCAAAACAATACAGTTGATTGTTTACAATAGTTTGTCGGCATCCATTCCGATTTTAAGTGTTTCAAAATTTCAGTTTATTCTGACATTGGCACTTCCAATTCTTATTTTTCTGTTGATGCGTCCAACTGTTAGCAAGAAAAAGGTGTTTGCCGCTCTTGGCGTGACTGGTGTGATTGTAGCTGCGGTAGCTGTTTTTATGACGATTCGAAGAAACTATGAGCCAGGCTATTTGAACAGTATTTTCCAGATGAAAAATGAAAATATGCCGCTTGCTTTTCAGTATGCTTATATGTATATTGCAAATAATTATTCGAATTTCAACTGTTTGACACAGGCTATGGCGCAGGGCAGTGTTCACTATGCGTTTGGACTAAAACAGCTGTTTCCGGTATTTGCATTGACAGGATTAAAGTTTGTATTTCCATCGTTAGTGGCCTTTGCAGCTCCAACGACAATTCCAGAATTAAATACATTGACATTAATTTATGATGCATATTATGATTTTGGTTTGATTGGTGTACTGCTTTTTGGCCTGATTTTGGGAAGCGTATGTGCGGCAGTTGCGAAAAAGACAAAAGAAAGCAGCAGCAATCCGATTGGGTATTTATTTTATGCACAGATTGCGTTATATTTGGCATTGTCGTTTTTCTCATCATGGTTTACCGTGCCAACGACATGGTTTTGGTTTGCGTTAACCGGCATCCTTTATTGGTATGTTACAAAGCGATAACTTCCAAAAAGTAGATTTACAAAAAAGGCAGATTGTGGTATGCTGAAAAAGATTGTCCAGTCTGCATCATAAAAAGACTGCTAAAGAAACAAAAATGCAGAAATAAGCCATATATTGGTGAAAGTGTGGGTAGATATGCAAGAAAAGAAAATAGTAGATGTAATCATACCGGTAAATTACCCGGATGAAAAGTTTCAAAAACTTCTAGACCGACTGGCGAGACAAACTTATTTAGCCAGACGTATTATTGTAATCAATACAGATGAGAAGGGATTTCCAGAGACATTGCGTTGTCCAGATACAATGGAAGTGTATCATATTGATCCGGATGAGTTTGACCATGGTGCTACAAGGGATATGGCAGCTAGAAAGTCAGATGCAGACTTACTTTTGTTTATGACGCAGGATGCAGTTCCGGCAGATACCCATCTGATTGAGCATCTGGTGCAGGCATTTGAAAATCCACTTGTAGCAGCAGCATATGCGAGACAGCTCGCAGTGAAAACAGATTCTGCAATCGAGCGCTATACAAGAAATTTCAATTATCCGGCAAAGAGTAAAGTAAAGACACAGGCAGATATTCCAACTCTTGGAATTAAAACCTTCTTCTGCTCCAATTCCTGCGCGATGTATCGACGCAGTATCTATGAGGAATTGGGTGGATTTCTTCCAGAGGCCATTTTTAATGAAGATATGGTATTTGCGTCAACTGCAATCAATGCAGGATATGCAATTGCCTATGTGGCCGAGGCGAGAGTGCTTCATTCCCATAATTATACCGGATTGCAGCAATTTCGCAGAAATTTCGACAATGGTGTTTCTCACGCTGACAATGAGTCTGTATTTCAGAATGTGGAGTCAGTGGGAGAGGGAAAGAAGCTGGTGTTTGGAACGTTGAAGTATCTGTTAAAACACCATGAGTATGCCCAAATACCGCGTCTTATCTATCTTTCAGGATGTAAGGCAGCAGGATTTTTTCTTGGGGAAAAATATTATAAATTGCCCCGCAAATTAATACTTTTTTGCTCAATGAACAAGAAGTATTGGAAAGAGTAAAAAAAGGTAGTTTTTTAACACTACCAAAGAAAATTAGGAGGAAAGAAAAAATGGGAAAAATTAAAGTAACAGGCTGTGATATTGAAGGATTATATGTAATTGAGCCAACTGTATTTAAGGATGAGAGAGGATATTTTGTAGAAACCTATAATTACAATGATTTTGCAGAGGCTGGTCTTGATATGAAATTTGTACAGGATAACCAGTCAATGTCTGTAAAGGGTGTTCTTCGTGGACTTCATTTCCAGAAGCAGTATCCGCAGGGTAAGCTGGTGCGCGCAATTCGCGGTGGTGTATTTGATGTGGCTGTTGATCTTCGTGCCAATTCTAAGACCTATGGAAAGTGGTTTGGTGTGGAACTGACTGCTGAAAACAAGAAGATGTTCTATATTCCAGAAGGCTTCGCTCATGGTTTTGTTGTTTTAACAGATGAGGCAGAGTTTGCCTACAAGTGTACTGATTTCTATCATCCAGGTGATGAGGGTGGTGTACTTTGGAGTGATCCAGAGATTGGAATTGATTGGCCGATTCCGGAAGGTGTTGAGCCGATTCTTTCTGAGAAGGACAAGAAGTGGTTGGGACTAAAGGATACCTTCCATTTTGAATAATAAGGTGATAGCAGGATAAAAAGACAATATGAATAAGAAAAAATATGATTTACGAAAAGTCAGCATTGTAATGGTTCTGACAGTATTCCTTTTATTTTGGCTGGTAGATATGATTGCTTGGCCTCAGATTGGTGCAAGCAGATCAAGCATCATTACAGCAGCAGTATTTGAAGTGGCAGTGTTGCTTTTATTGGCACTTTATGGTGCTCGTATGGTCAGTAGAGAAAAGAAGGGGCTGACAACAGCAGGCGGTTCTTTTATTCAGACAATCGCAAAATACGAGTTTTTGATGGAACAGTTGATTTCAAGAGACTTTAAAATCAAGTACAAGAGATCGGTTTTAGGTGTTTTTTGGAGCTTTTTAAATCCACTTTTGATGATGCTAGTTCAGTACACTGTTTTTAATACGCTGCTTGGTGCTCGCGGTGCAGGTGTGGAGCATTATGCAATTTATCTGCTCTGTGGTATTGTTATGTTCAATGGCTTTACGGATTGTTGTAACCAGGCAATGCGTGCAATCATTAGCAATGCATCTCTTATTACCAAAGTTTATGTGCCGAAGTACATTTATCCGGTTACAAAGGTTCTCTCAGCGAGCATCAACATGGTGTTGTCGATGATTCCGCTTCTGCTAGTGACATTTTTCTACGGTTTGTTTAATGGTCTGTATCTGCACTGGTCAGTCCTGTTGTTGCCGCTTGCACTGATTTTTGTAATTTCCTTTGCGATTGGTATGGGATTTTTACTGTCAAGCCTTATGGTATTTTTCCATGATGTTGAGTTTTTGTGGGGAGTCGTCTCTACGATGTGGATGTATGCGACACCAATTATCTACAGTACAAGTATGCTGGAAAACAGTGGTGCAAAATGGTTGGCAGACTTGATGCAGTTTAATCCAATGTATCATTATGTAACATTTTTGCGGACAATCATCATTGATGGATGTTCTCCGGCAATTAGCGAATATTTTATTTGCACACTCTGTTCACTTGTTGTGCTTGTGATTGGTGGTACTGTATTTAAGAAGACACAGGATCAGTTTGTACTGTACATTTAAAAAAAGAGCAACTGCTCTTCTGAAAAGATTGGAAAGGCATAGAAAAAATGGCAGATGAGAACAACAGCATAATCCGTGTCGAGAATGTGTCCATGCGATTTCGTATGGCAAATGACAGGGTTACAAGTATTAAAGAAATGATGACAAAAATGCTTAAGCGTCAGGTGGAATATAAGGATTTCTGGGCCCTTAAGAATGTGTCATTTGATGTACAAAAAGGTGAAGTAATCGGTTTGATTGGCCGAAACGGAGCTGGTAAAAGTACGATTTTAAAAATTATATCCGGTATTTTAAAACCAACTGAGGGCAGTGTCTATCGGGGTGGTGGAATTGTGCCAATGCTAGAGCTGGGATCTGGCTTTGACTATGATTTAACCGGAAAAGAGAATATTTATTTAAACGGTGCGGTTTTGGGCTACTCAAAGGAGTTTTTGGAATCGCGCTACAATGATATACTAGAGTTTTCAGAGTTGGGTGAGTTTATCAATACACCGATTCGAAACTATTCCTCTGGTATGTTAATGCGTTTGGCATTTTCAATTGCAACAGTTGTCAATCCAGAGATTTTGATTGTCGATGAGATTCTTTCAGTTGGAGATGAAAATTTCCAGAAGAAGAGCCATGCGCGTATGATGGAATTGATGGCGGGAGGAACTACAGTTTTATATGTATCTCATAATCTTGATCAGATCCGTGAGATGTGCAACCGTGTGGTATGGCTCGAAAATCATACGGTTAAGATGTTTGGGGATGTAAAGGAAGTGTGTGACGCATACAGACTGTAATAGAAAGTCAAATGTCAGATTTAATTTAAGCTGTAAGGAAAACAGATGTCGAAGCTTCGGGCGGAAAGGATTTGTATGAAGAGTTCGTTTGATTCAGTGGTATACCTGAATGGAAAAGTCACCTGTACGGGATGGGCAACACCAGAGAAAGCGGGAGACGAAGTTTTGCTTGTGATCCGTAAGGAAGATGGAACTATCCTTGATGCACAGGTAGGCAGAAATAAAAGAGCAGATGTGGGAGAGGTCATCTATCAGGATGCATCATTTGATACGTATGGACTGACATTTTCTTTTGAACCGGGTGAGATGACAAATTGTTATGCGGTGTTTACAAGTAAGGAGCATCCGGAGGATACAATTGAAGTTTTAATTGACTGTCCAGGACTTTTGGCTACCTATCGCTATCAGCATGGTATCAAAGGAAGAATTCGCAGACTTCAGCATGCAAAGAGTCTGAAAGAATTTTGCCTCGAGGAAAAATACCTAGATTTAGAGCCAGATGAAAAGCGCTATGCAATCTGGTATGAAAAGCAGTATCCAGGATTTGCAGAGAGAATGAAACAAAAAACGACTCACTTTGCTCTTCATCCAAAGTTTTCTATTATTGTGCCATTGTATCGCACACCACTAAATTTCTTAAATGATATGATTGAAAGTGTGAGAAGGCAGACTTATGAAAATTGGGAGCTTTGCCTAGCAAATGGAAGTCCAGAGGACGAGAAGCTTGATGCAAGTGTGAAAGCCTATATGAAGAAAGAGCCAAGAATCAAATATGTGAAGTTGGAGGAAAATTTGGGAATTGCCGGAAACACGAATGCGGCACTTTCTCTTGCAACTGGTAGCTATACAGCTCTTCTTGACCATGATGATTTTTTGGCGCCGAATGCACTTTTTGAGTTTGTAAAGGCAATCAATGAAAATGGAGATGCAGACTGTCTCTACAGCGACGAGGATAAGGTCGATCAGGATGGAAAGCTTCACTATTTCCCACATTTTAAGTCAGATTACAATCCGGATCTTCTTCATACAAACAATTATATTTGCCATTTCTTTGCAGTAAAGACATCTATCATAAAAAAGATTGGCGGTTTTCGTCCAAATTTTGACGGTGCGCAGGATTTCGATTTGGTGCTTCGCTGTATCGATGAGAGTAAGAGTGTTGTTCATGTGCCTAAAATTCTCTATAGTTGGAGGTGTCATAAGGATTCAACATCTGCCAATACGGACAGCAAGGGCTATGCATTTGAGGCGGGAAAGCGTGCACTAGAGGAATATTATAGTCATCATAAAATTGAGGCAACTGTAGAGACAACGTCACTTCCTGGTTATTATAAGACGACGTATCGCTATACAGAGCGTCCTCTTGTGACTGTAATTATCCCGAATAAGGATCACACAGATGATTTGGAGAAATGTGTGCAGTCTCTGTTGACGAAAAATGTATATACCAATATAGAAATTTTGATTATAGAAAATAATAGTGAGAATCCGCAGACATTTTCTTATTATGAAAAGCTAAAGAAGCAGGATCAAAGAATCCGCGTGGAAACTTGGAAAGTAAATGACGAACGTCGCTCAAAGTCGAATGGCTTTAATTATGCAGCAATCCAGAATTTTGCAGCCCAAAAGGCAAATGGTGAGTATCTTCTTTTATTAAATAATGATACTGAAGTGATAGATCCAGATTTCCTGATTAGTATGATGGGCTATGCTAGGAGAAAAGATGTTGGCGCTGTGGGAGCAAAGCTTCTATATGAGAATGATACAATTCAACATGCTGGTGTGATTGTCGGTGTGGAGGGAGTCGCATTCCATCAGTTTTTGGAGTATCCGGAGCATGATCCAGGTTATATGGGTCGCGCGTCATTTTCGCAGGATGTCTCAGCTGTGACAGGTGCATGTCTACTGATTCGAAAATCGATCTACGAAGAAGTTGGCGGCATGGACGAGCATTTAGCAGTCTCCTACAATGATGTAGATTTGTGTCTTAAGCTTCGTGAGAAGGGATATTTGGTTGTCTATGATGCATTTGCACATTTGCACCACTATGAATCTCGCTCAAGAGGCTATGAGGATTCGCCGGAGAAAAAAGCAAGACTGTCAAGAGAAGCAGAGTATATGAAAAATAAGTGGAAGCATGTGATGGGATTTGATCCATATTACAATAAAAATCTTTCACTGAAAAATGGATATTACAAGCTGCCGTAAAAGTAGAAAAGAACCAAAAGCGAAAGGAAAAGCAATGGAATATTGTTTTGATTCGATATTTGTAAAAAATGGAAAAATATTTGCGACTGGTTGGGCTGTTGCCACTGTCGAAGAGAATCAGATTGAGATTACAGTTACGGATGAGAAGAAGGCGCCTGTTGATGCAATCGTCACATGGGCAGCCAGACCAGATGTGGGTCTAGCCAAGTACAATGATCCAAAAGCAGGCCATGTTGGAATCTTTTTAGAGATTCCAATCAAGGGTCAGCATCTAGTTACCGTTCATTTTCAGGAAAAGGATGAACAGGGCACGGTCGTAGGTGAACAGAGCCTTCTTTTAAATCCGGCATTGATTGCGACAAGACGATTCTTAAAGGATAGTAAGGCCAACTATGTGACAGCTAAAAAAGGTTTGATCCAGTTGAAGAAGAAGGTGACAGGAAAAGAGTATGCCGACTATGATACTTGGTTTCGAGTAATGAGAGCCAATCGTTTGGAGCTTTCCGAACAGAAAAAGACAAGCTTTTCATATGAACCTATGTTTTCAATTATTGTTCCACTGTATCACACTCCGGCAAAGTTTTTGAAGGATCTGGTGCGCTCTATGATGTATCAGAGCTATTCCAAATGGGAACTATGTCTAGTAAATGCTTCACCTGAAGACAGCCAGATGTCAAGATGCTTGGAAAGCTGGCGTGTTCGTGACAAGCGCATTCGTGTGATTACGCTTGAGAAAAACTTGGGAATTGCTGAGAATACCAATGCCGGTATTGATGCGGCAAATGGCGAATTTGTTGCATTTTTGGATCATGACGACTTTTTGGAACCAGATGCACTTTTTTGCTATGTACAGGCGCTGAATCAGGACAAAACACTGGATGCTTTTTACAGTGATGAGGATAAGACAGATGAGTATGCAGCACATTATTTTTATCCGCATTTTAAGTCGGATTTCAATCTAGATTTGCTCCATGCCAACAACTATATGTGTCATTTCCTTGCAGTGAGAAAGTCACTTGTAGATTCAATTGGTAGACTTCATTCAGAATTTGATGGTGCTCAAGACTATGATTTTGTACTACGTCTGGTAGAAAAGACACAGCATATTTATCATTGCCCACGCATTTTGTATCATTGGAGATGCTCAAATCAGTCAACGGCAGCAAATCAGGGCAACAAGATGTATGCAATTCATGCGGGAAGGGCAGCATTAAATGCCCATTATAAGCGTCTTGGTTGGAATGCTCGTGCAGAGGAAGGGTCAGTGGACGGTTGGTATCGAACAATCTTTTCGTTAAAGGAAGAGCCTCTTGTCTCTATCTTAATTCCGAATAAGGATCATATAGAGGATCTAGAAGTTTGTCTGAATTCCTTCTTCCAGAGAGCAACCTATAACAATTATGAGTTTATCATTATTGAAAATAATAGTGTAAAACCTGAGACATTTGCGTATTATGAGAAAATTGAAAAAGAACATGACAATGTAAAAGTTGTCTACTGGGAAGAGGGTTTCAACTATTCAGCAATCAACAATTTTGGTTTCAAGTTTGCAAAGGGCGACTATATTATGTTGCTTAATAATGATGTCGAGTTGATTACGCCAGATATTTTTCAGAGTATGTTGGGGTATTGTATGCGCCCTGATGTTGGTATTGTCGGAGCAAAACTTCTCTACAATGATCACACGGTTCAGCATGCCGGTGTTTTGGTAGGTGCTGGTGGACTTGCGGATCATGTATTTAAGGGAATTCATGAGGATGACCCAGGTTATATGGGAAGAGCAATTTCCTCTCAGGATGTGTCAGCAGTGACAGCAGCCTGCTTGCTTGTAAAAAAATCAGTTTATGAGGAAGTTGGCGGACTTGAAGAAGAATTTCAGGTTGCTTTTAACGATGTAGATTTTTGCTTGAAAGTTCGCAAGGCTGGTTATCTGGTTGTATACGATGCTGATGTGAAGTTGTTCCACTATGAGTCTAAGTCTAGAGGCATTGAGGATACGACAGTGCGTTTTGTACGTTTTGGAAATGAGATGATGCTGTTAAATTCCAAGTGGGACATTTTGTCCACATTTATTGATCCATATTACAATCCGAATTTGTCTTATCTGGAGTATTATAAAGAAAATCATACGGCAAAGGAAATCCGTATTCAAAAGTTAAAAGAGTTGGGAATCTATATTCCAGAAGAAAAATCGTCACATAAATTGTCTGCCGTTGTAAAAAAGGCAGTGGGAAGGCACAGGAATTAATTATGGAAAAAAAAGTAACAATTGTCATTCCAAATTATAATGGAAAACGCTTTCTGGATGACTGTCTTTCTTCACTAGAGCGTCAGACCAGTAAAGATTTTGAGACACTTGTGATCGACAATGCATCACAGGATGACAGCGTT
>CAUCWU010000074.1 GCA_958446555.1 uncultured Lachnospiraceae bacterium
GATTTTTTAATTTATTTTGGAAAGTCCCGGATAGAGAAGGAGATAGAAGGATGAGCAAGAAAAAAGGGATTATCCGCCTGGTTGTGCTTGTGGCAGTCATTGCATTTGTCGTATACACAGCCGTTTGCGGCCTGGGAAGTGATCGTTCAGGAAGCCTAAACGACATTAGCCTTGGTCTTGACCTTAGAGGCGGTGTCAGCATCACCTATGAGGCAGTAGGAGATGTTGACAGTCAGGACATGTCCGACACGAAGGCCAAGCTTGAGCAGCGTGTTCAGGACTATTCAACAGAGGCACAGGTTTATTTTGAGGGAACCGACCGCATTACCGTTGACATTCCGGGTGCAACCGATGCCAACGAGGTTCTTCAGGAACTTGGAAAGCCAGGTACCTTGATCTTCTGTACGGATTCAAGTGATCCGGAAGGCACGAAGGTCATGGACGGAAATCAGATTAAGGACGCACAGGCCGGTGCGACCAGCAACCAGACAACAAACGCAAGAGAGTATGTTGTCAATTTAACACTGACCTCAGATGGTGTTGAGGCATTCTCAAAGGCAACCGAGGAGCTTGCACCGACAAGGGGCAAAATTTACATCATGTACAACGGTGAGGTGTTAAGTGCACCTAGCGTAAATGAGCATATCGCTTCTGATACTTGCTCAATCACTGGTATGGGAAGTCTTGAGGCAGCACAGACACTTGCTTCTAACATCCGTATCGGTGCACTGCCAGTTGAGCTGCAGGAGATGCGTTCACAGGTAGTCGGCGCAAAGTTAGGACAGGATGCAGTTCGTACCAGCCTCTTAGCAGGTGTGATCGGTCTGATCTTAGTCTTTGCATTTATGATTATCTACTACCGCATTCCAGGTCTGGCAGCATCTATCGCTCTTGTGATGTACACAACGCTTGTCATTGTACTGTTAAGTGCATTCAATGAGGAGATCACGCTGACACTTCCGGGTATTGCCGGTATCATCTTAGGTATTGGTATGGCCGTAGATGCAAACTGTATTATTTTCGCTCGTATCCGCGAGGAGATTGGTGCAGGAAAGAGTGTCCGCACTGCAATTGATGCTGGATTCTCAAAGGCATTCTCAGCGATCATTGATGGAAATGTCACCACATTGATCGCAGCAGGTGTATTGTATTTCATCGGTTCCGGTACCGTAAAGGGCTTTGCTCAGACACTTGCTCTTGGTATCGTTGTATCTATGTTTACAGCACTTGTCATCACAAAGAACATCTTAAAGAGCTTCTATGCAATTGGCTTACAGGATGAGAAGTTTTACGGAAAGACTGTCTACAAGAAGACAATCAACTTCATCGGAAGAAGAAAGATCTGCTATATTGCATCTAGTATTGTGATTGTAATTGGTATCGTCACGATGATCGTATCTGGTATCAAGGGATATGCATTCAACTACAGTCTTGATTTCGTCGGTGGTGCTTCTACTAGCGTTACCTTTAATGAAAATTATAGCGTAGAAAAGCTGGAGTCCGATGTACAGCCGGTTGTAAGTGAAGTAACAGGAGACAATGATATCCAGATGACACCTGTAACCGGAAGTAATGAGGTTATCATCAAGACAAGAACTCTTACAGTTGAGGAGAGAGAAACACTCTACAGCAAGTTATCTGAGACCTTTGGCGTTGATGAGAGCACGATTCAGACAGAAAATATCAGTGCTGCAGTCAGCAGTGAGATGAAGCGTTCTGCAATTTTGTCTGTCATCATCGCAGCAATCTTTATGTTAATCTATGTATGGATTCGCTTTAAGGAATTCAGCTTTGGTGTAAGCTCAGTTCTTCCTTTGATTCACGATGTACTGGTTCTTTTGGCATTCTATGCAGTACTTCGTTGGACAGTCGGCAATACCTTCATTGCATGTATGTTAACTCTTGTCGGATATTCCATCAATGCAACAATCGTTGTATTTGACCGTATTCGTGAGAATCTGCATGCTGGAAAGGATCTGGCTGAGGTTGTCAATGTTTCAATCACACAGACACTTTCTCGAAGCATCAACACTTCTTTGACTACATTGATCATGGTAGTTGTTCTTTACATCCTTGGTGTTACCTCTATTAGAGAGTTTGCACTGCCGTTAATCGTAGGTGTTATCTGTGGATGCTATTCTTCTGTATGCATCGCAGGCTGCCTGTGGTTCGATTTAAAGAATGCATTGGATAAGCGCAAGGCAAAGAAGGTTTCTAAGTAAAATTTTAGGTAATCAGAATGGAATATGAAATTTTAAAAACACAGGGGCGGGCCAAGAGGGCCCGCGTCTCTACCGTTCACGGAGAGATTCAGACACCTGTATTTATGAATGTTGGTACAGTAGCTGCAATTAAAGGCGCTGTATCCACAATGGATTTAAAAGAGATCCACACTCAGGTTGAGCTGTCCAACACCTATCACCTTCATGTAAGAACTGGTGATAAGCTAATCAAGCAGTTTGGCGGCTTGCATAAGTTCATGAATTGGGATCGCCCAATCTTAACAGATTCCGGCGGTTTCCAGGTATTTTCCCTTGCAGGAATGAGAAAGATTAAGGAAGAGGGTGTATACTTTCAGTCTCATATTGACGGACATCGTATCTTTATGGGCCCAGAGGAGAGTATGCAGATTCAGTCCAATCTTGGATCAACAATTGCGATGGCATTTGATGAGTGCCCGTCCTCAGTTGCAGATCGAAGCTATATCCAAAACAGTGTAGACCGTACAACCAGATGGCTGGCACGTTGTAAGACCGAGATGGCTCGTCTGAATTCACTTGAGGATACGGTTAATCCGCATCAGTTGCTGTTTGGTATCAACCAGGGCGGTATCTATGAGGATATTCGTATTGAGCATGCAAAGAGAATCAGCGAGATGGATCTTGACGGCTATGCAGTCGGCGGATTAGCAGTTGGCGAGAGCCATGAGGAAATGTACCGAATCTTAGATGAGGTTGTCCCATATCTGCCAAAGAATAAGCCAACCTATCTGATGGGTGTCGGCACACCAGCAAATATTCTTGAGGGTGTAGAGCGTGGAATTGATTTCTTTGACTGCGTCTATCCAAGCCGCAATGGCCGTCACGGACATGTCTACACAAAGCACGGCAAGTTAAATCTTTTCAATGCCCGCTATGAGTTGGATGCAAGACCAATTGAAGAGGGCTGTCAGTGTCCGGCATGCCGTTCCTACAGCAGAGCGTACATTCGCCATCTGTTAAAGGCAAAGGAGATGCTTGGCATGCGCCTTTGTGTTCTTCACAATCTGTATTTTTATAATAATTTAATGACTGAAATTCGCGAAAGCATTGACAATGAGTGCTTTGCGGAGTATAAAAAGAATATGCTCGAATCGATGGCTGCAGGGCCGCAGGATTAAGATTCGAATATGCTAGGATAAGCTGCGCAAGCAGCAGAAAGAGGAAACTATGAAAAAGAAGTTAGCAGCTGCAGCAGCAGTGATGACCGCACTGTTTTCCATGACTGGATGTGCGACAACTACAGACGGTACCGCAACTGGCGCAAACGGAGCAACCAGCCTGATTATGATCGTTGGTTATATGGTAATCATCATTGCCGTTATGTACTTTGTAGCAATTCGTCCTCAGAAGAAGGAGCAGAAGAAGCAGTCTCAGATGCTTGCTGCACTTGAAGTTGGTGATATCGTTCTAACAACTTCTGGCTTCTATGGTACTGTAATCGACATCACAGACGATACTGTAATCGTAGAGTTCGGAAACAATAAGAACTGCCGTATCCCGATGCAGAAGAGTGCAATCGTAGAGTCTGAAAAGCCAGACGCTGAGTAAGGCACAGGGTACAAGTAAAAAGTACGCATAAGAAAACCGCCGCATATCAATTTAAGTGATTTGATATGTGGCGGTCTTTTTATGCGAATTCTGTTTATTGTTTATATGTCTTTTCTTGAGTTTTATTTTTGGATCTGTTTATGCTTTTCTCTTCTTTTCTTCCCGTTTTTCTCTCTCGGCAGCCTTTTTTTGTTCATCGGCAGCGTCCTGACGTCTCTTCATCTCATCGATAATTCCAGTTACCACTTGTTTTTTCATATAGATATCATAAATCGTCATGCATAGAAAGGTAAAGAGCTGCAGATAAGAATTTTTTTCTTCGTCTCCACAGTCAAAAGTTTCCTTTGAACGGTCAAATTTCTGACGAAGATCTGTGATAAGTGGCTCAATACCATTGTCTGCATAGGAAAAAATTTTGCTATAAATTTCTTCAAAGCTCGGATCACTGCCGTCCTCCCAGAAATGCTCTGTCAGTGGCTTTAAAAGTGTCTCAATATCGCTGATCGACAAGAAGCTTTTCATATAATAGATTAAGATCAGCTGAAGCATATGATTTTCTGTATATTTTTTTCGAACTGGGGACGGAAGCAGATTGTTCTTCGCATAATTATTGATCATTGTTTTGGTTAACACCTTGTCCTCATCAAAGCGTCTGGTAGAACCAAGGTGCGTGTCCATAAAGGTGGTCACTTGGTCCATATAGAGGTCAATGTTTGGAATCTGGTCGGCATGTATATAGTCAAAAGAGCTGATCTTGTTAAGCAGCTGTGAAAAAAGTTCATCGTTTGTCATGGAAGCCTCCTGTAATGATATGTTCACGAACCGTGCGCATCCTATTCGTAAAATCGCATGTTCCGTGCTTTGCTGCGTTGCAGCTTCTGTCATAACCATATTATATCGTTTTCAAAACTATATAGCAAGAGAAAATTTCAAAATCATAGTGACAAAAGCAAAACGATACGCTATAATAAGCATAATAAATGTAGATTTTTCTCAGACAAGGAGGATACAACTATGGGCGTAATTCAGAGATTCAAAGATATCATGTCGGCTAACATCAATGCACTTCTTGATAAAGCAGAAGATCCAGAGAAGATGATCGATCAGTATATGAGAAATCTTGAGGATGATTTGGGAAAGGTAAAGGCAGAGACAGCTTCTGTTATGGCAGAGGAGGCACGAGCAAAGAGAGCGTATGACGAAGCTGTTGCAGAAGTGGAGAAGTATCAGAAGTATGCAGAAAAAGCAGTTGCAGCTGGAAATGACGGCGATGCGAGAGTCTTCTTACAGACAAAGAAGACAGCACAGGTTAAGGCCGACGGCTTAAAGACTGCATATGAGACGGCAGCAGCCAATGCGCAGAAGATGCGTCAGATGCACGATAAGCTGGTAAACGATATTTCAGAGTTAAAGGCTCGTAAAGAGACAATCAAGGCAAAGGTTGCTGTTGCGAAGGCACAGGAGCGTGTCAATCAGGTTGGCTCTTCATTAAAGGGTGTTTCGAATAACCTGTCAGCATTTGATCGTATGGAAGAGAAAGCCAATAAGATGCTCGATACTGCAAATGCGATGGCACAGCTAAATGAATCGTCAACAAATGATGTAGATGATCTTGCTCGCAAGTATGATTTAGAGGATGCAAAGGGTACCTCTGATATCGATGATGAGTTAGCGGCACTAAAGGCAAAGCTCCAGTAAGAGTTGATAACAATTTTAAAGGAAGGATAAAACAATGGGATTATTTGGTGGACAGTTTTCCAGTGTTGTAGAGTGGAAAGAGGAGTCCGATGACACTATTTTTTGGAAATTTCACAGCAGTGAGATTAAAAAAGGAAGCCGTCTGATCATTCGTCCGGGTCAGGATGCGATCTTCATGTACAATGGAAGAATCGAAGGCGTTTTCCGTGACGAGGGAAATTTTGATATCTCCTCTGATATCATTCCATTTTTGACAACATTAAAGAGTTTTACATTTGGCTTTAACACACCACTTCGAGCAGAGGTGATGTTTGTCAACACAAAGGAATTTACCGTAAAGTGGGGCACAAAAAATGCAATCAATCTGCCGGTTGCAGGGCTTCCGGGTGGTATGCCGATCCGTGCATTTGGTACCTTCAGCTTCAAGGTTTGTGATGATCAGGCACTGATCGACAAGATTGCAGGTGTGAAATCTGAGTTTACCGTGGACGATGTCAAAGAGAGAGTGCTCTCGATGCTTGATATGCTGATGATGAAATGGATTTCCAGAGAAGGAAAGGATATGTTCAATCTTCAGGCAAATGCATATGACATCGGCAAGGGTATTGCATCCGATCTGGACATGGAGATGGTAAAGATTGGAATCACAATCACAAGCTTCACGATTCAGAGTGTTTCTTATCCGGAGCAGGTTACGAAGATGCAGGAAAAGGCAGCAGCTCAGTCCATGGTAGGAAATGTAAACACCTATACACAGATGCAGATGGCAGATGCATTGACTCAGCCAAACACAGCGGCAGGTAGTATGGCCGGCAATATGGCAGGTATGCAGATGGGCATGATGATGGGACAGATGATGAGCGGAATGCAAAATTCTATGCAGCAACCTAATATGCAGCAGCCAAATACATCGGCTCCAGCCGGAAACGGCAGCGCACCGAAGTTTTGCCCGAACTGCGGCACACCGACAAACGGTGCAAAGTTCTGCTCGAACTGTGGTACAAAACTTGTATAATTGAACTATAATAAGAAGAAGGACTGTGCGAGCAGTCTTTCTTCCATTTTTGTGGAGGAAATTGTGTCAGACATTTTACAATCATTAAATCCGGTTCAGAGAGAGGCAGCTAGCTGCACAGAAGGACCACTTTTAATTCTCGCAGGAGCCGGCTCAGGAAAGACGCGCGTGTTAACCCACCGCATTGCCTATCTGATCGAAGAAAAACAGGTAAATCCATGGAATATCATGGCAATTACCTTTACCAATAAGGCAGCTCAGGAGATGAGAGAGCGTGTAGATCGTTTAGTTGAATTTGGTGCAGAGAGTATCTGGGTTGCGACCTTTCATAGCTCCTGTGTGCGTATTTTAAGAAGGTTCATTGACCGATTGGGCTATGACAATCGATTTACGATCTATGACACCGATGATCAGAAGAGTGTGATTAGAAAAGTCGTAAAGGAATTAGATCTTGATCCCAAGCAGTACAGAGAGGGTGCACTTCTTGGCGTCATTTCATCTGCCAAAAATGAGATGCTTGAGCCAAGCGATTTTGAGACGCAGGCTGGCGGTGATTTTCGCATGTGCCAGGAGGCAAAGATTTATAAGGCCTATCAGAAAACACTTGTTGACAACAATGCGGTTGATTTTGATGATTTGCTTCTTCTGACGGTTCGTCTTTTACGGGAAAATCATGATATTTTAGATGCCTATCAGGAGCGTCTTCGCTATATCATGGTGGATGAGTATCAGGATACGAACTCGGTTCAATTCGAGCTAATCAGACTGCTTTCTGGCAAATATCACAATCTCTGTGTGGTTGGTGATGATGATCAGTCTATCTATAAATTTAGAGGTGCAGATATCACGAACATTTTAAGCTTTGAAGAGGCTTTTCCAGGCGCAAAGGTTGTTAAGCTTGAGCAAAATTATCGCTCCACCAATCGAATTCTAGAGGCAGCAAATGCCGTGATTGCACACAATGCGCATCGAAAAGAAAAGCATCTTTGGAGTGAAAATGGTGAGGGTGAGATGGTTTCCTTTACTCAATATGAGACGGCATACGGCGAGGCAGAGAATGTCATTGACGAGATTTTGACAGCTGTAAGAAAAGGAAAGTGTCATTATCAAGACTGTGCGATTCTGTATCGAACCAATGCGCAGTCCCGTGCATTCGAAGAGAAATGTATCGCAAAAAGTGTGCCATATCGTCTGGTTGGTGGTGTAAACTTCTATCAGAGACAGGAGATAAAGGACATATTAGCTTATTTAAAAACAATCGATAGTGGACGCGATGATTTGTCTGTGACTCGTATTGTCAATGTGCCGAAGAGAGGAATTGGACAGGCAACATTAAATAAGCTTGCTGCATATGCATCCGAGAAAGAGATTCGTCTGTTTCAGGCAATGGAGCAGGTAAAAGAAATCCCAGGAATCGGAAAGGCAGCAGATAAGATCACAGGATTTGTGAATCAGATTATGGTTTTTCGCGCACTGGCAAGAGAAGTGGATGCAGCCGAGTTAATAGAGCGCATCCTAGAGGATACTGGCTACCTAGAGGAGCTTGAAAAACTTGAGGAAGACAAGGCAGCAGCCAAGCAGGAAAACCTCGAGGAATTTCAGAATAAGGCAGTCGACTACTATGACAATCATGAAGAGGCAACACTCACCGATTTTCTTGAGGAAGTAGCGCTAGTTGCTGATGTCGACAATTTAGACCGCGATGCCGATAGCTTGACACTGATGACACTCCACAGTGCAAAGGGACTCGAATTTCCGACTGTTTATATTACTGGTATGGAAGATGGACTCTTTCCAAGCTATATGTCAATGAACAGTGGTGATCCAAATGACATCGAGGAAGAAAGACGACTTTGCTATGTCGGAATTACAAGAGCAATGAGAAAGCTCACGCTCACAGCAGCCAGACAGCGCATGGTACACGGAAAAATTCAGTACGGCGATATTTCACGCTTTGTCAAAGAGATTCCAAGAGAGATGCTCGACTGGAAAGAAGAGGGCTTCGGAGGTATCTTCAAAAAAGGACCGTCAGCCTCAAACGACTCTTTATTTGGCTCTTCAAGTGGCAGTTCATTCGGAGGTATATTTGGAAGCACATCAAAAACATCGTCTAGCACTTTTAGCTCCAGAAAAGAAAGCATGGATGACATCTTTGATCTAAAAAATCCATATGCAGAAAATACAGCTAGCTCATTTAGTGGCTTCAAAAAATCTGCTTCATCTGTTCAAAAAGGCGTAAATACAGCGCCAGCCACCTATGCAAAAGCATTCTCAAATCCAAAGCCAGCCAGTCTTGATTACCAAGAAGGAGATCGCGTCTCCCACGTTAAATTTGGAAAAGGAACCGTGCTAGCAATCGAAGACATGAAAAAAGACTATCAAGTCACAGTCGAGTTTGATACAGCTGGAGTGAAAAAGTTATTTGCCGGGTTTGCAAAGCTGAAGAAGGCTTGAAAAAAATGAATGCCTACGAATTGCTCCGTCGCAATGCAACTCTCGCATTCATAAAATTTACATAAACGGGCAAGATAACGCTAGCAATTTTTTAAAGCATATGCTA
>CAUCWU010000075.1 GCA_958446555.1 uncultured Lachnospiraceae bacterium
TTAGACACAAAAATTTATTTTTGTCAATATATTCAATTACATAATGCTTCCTCCTCCTGCACCACTCTAAATATCCGCATAAAAGCTTATATTGTTACTTATTATACTGGTTTTGTGTGATTTTTTCAACCACATGTTACGCTACCAGTTCAAAACTCCAAAGCCAAATTTGTAGGTAATTTTATCTCACACTCCAGTATTATCAAACTGCGGAATAAAACTGTCCTTCGCTGTCTCTCCCTCTTGGATAAATCCATTCTCTACGCCAAGATCAATTGCATAATCCACAACTTCATCGTACTCGCCATCGGTAATCGTTCTTCCGAGTTCAAGATATTTTTTCTCGATTCCCGGCATCGGTGTATACTGATTCATAATGCTGATATAGATCTCGTCACCGTAGGTTTCATACAGATAACGAATTGCTGCCTTTGACTCCTCAATATGTCCCGGTAAAATCAGATGGCGCACAATGACTCCTCTTGTCATCATCTCTCGATCGTCAAACTGTGCCTTGCCTGTCTGCTTTACCATCTGTGCAAGCGCATGCTTTGCAACCTCTGGGTAATCAGGTGCATTTGAATAGAGTGCTGCGATCTTTGGATCAATATATTTAAAATCAGGTAAAAAGATGTCTACAATCCCAGAAAGTGCCTTTATTGCCTCTACTTTCTCATATCCACTTGAGTTGTAGACAATCGGTATTGAAAGACCTCTCTTTCTCGCCTCTTTTATGCTATCAATGACAATCGGAAGAAAATGTCCAGCTGTCACTAGATTAATATTGTTGGCCTTTTTTTGCTGCAGCTCCAGATAGATTTCAACAAGACGCTCCTTTGTAATTTCTTTTCCAGAATGCCCTTTTGCAATCTCACTGTTCTGGCAGTAGACACAGCCCAAATTGCAGCCTGAAAAAAAGACAGCACCAGACCCCTCTTCTCCAGAAATGCACGGCTCCTCCCACATATGAAGTGCTGCTCTTGCTGCCATGATTTTACTCGTAGCCTTGCATGCACCGATACCACGCGTTCGGTCTGCACCGCAGTTACGTGGACATAGATGACAATTTGTCCAATCTATATGAAAACAATTGCTTTTTTCTTCCATTTTGCCTCCTCGTTGTTTTTAACTTTTTCTTACAATTCCCAAAAAGCGGTTGTGTTTCTTTCCAAAAGCGATATGATAAAAGTGATTGTAATGATTGTATTCTTATTATACTTTAACATGGAGGTGCTGTCATGTATTTTGATGCACATTATCTTTTTGACACCTTCCGATCACGCATGGTTTTTGTGCTTGCCCTTCTTGTCAGTTGCTTTGTGCACCCTGCCTTTGCTTCAGATGCAGAGTCTTCTTCATCTGAACTGACTGCCCAGACTCTTGAGCCTGAGACCGCCGGAATTGTCAGCGAACACGGTCGATTAAGCGTCTCTTCTTCAGGTGCCGTAATTGATCAAAATCAAGCTACCTTCCAGATTCAGGGGATCAGTACCCACAATTTGGCTTGGTACCCAGAATATGTAAACATTGATACATTCCGTAAGCTTCGGGATGAACTAGGTATCAACACGATTCGTCTTGCCATGTATACGGCTGAGGATGGTGGCTACTGTGTCAGTGACGATGCTACTCGTCAGGCAACACTTGACTGTCTGACTACCGGCATCGAGGCTGCGATCAAACTTGATCTGTATGTGATTGTAGATTGGCATATTTTATCAGATTCCAATCCAAACACCTACAAGGACGATGCACTTGCATTCTTTGAAAAGATTGCCTCTACCTATGGGGATAAGCCAAATATCCTATACGAGATCTGCAATGAGCCAAATGGTGCTACCTCATGGGACGAGATTCGCAGCTATGCAGTCGATGTAATTGATCGAATCCGCAGCTATGCACCAAACAGCATCGTGATCGTAGGTACCCCGACCTGGAGTCAGGACGTGGATATCGCATCCCAGTCACCAATTGAGCGTGACAATTTACTCTACAGCCTACATTTTTATGCTGCTACTCACAAGGAGGATTTACAAGCGAAATTACAGACTGCTCTGACAAATGGACTTCCTGTCCTTGTCTCTGAGTTTGGCATCACTGAGGCCTCTGGAAACGGTACAATTGATACTGCAAGTGCTGATACTTGGATGGCTCTGTTGGCTGAAAACAACATCGGTTATATTTACTGGAATCTCTCCAATAAGGATGAGGCCTGTGCACTTCTTCTTTCCTCCTGCACCTCTGTGTCAGACTGGACCTATGAAGATTACTCAGCTGCCGGACAATGGTTTTATCAAAATCAACAAAGCTCAACTGACTTTTCTGCTGAAACTATGATGTTAAAATCTTCAGAAGAGACAGGCGCAGCTGCACCCACTACCCTCTATGCATCCGATGACTATTGGAGCTTTAGCAACGGTTGTAATGTCTCAATCAGTTGCACAGGTACCTGGGCCGATCAGTCAATGCAGTATGCATCCTACGATGTGACGGTGTCCAATTCTTCCTCGTCCGATTTATCCAACTGGCGTTTTCGCATCAGCTGGAATGAGGATATCTCCCCGAAGGAATATTGGTCCTGTGAGCTTGGTGGTTCTGGCAACAACCGACTTTTTGTTCCAGTAGACTACAACACGACCATCCCGGCAGGCTCATCTATCTCCTTTGGAATGATCGTGTATGGTTCAGAATTACCGACACTGACAAATGTTACGTTTGAATAGGAGTTTTCATGAAATCAAAATACACAAAAAAACAGCGTATTCTCGCGATCATCGGCATCGTTCTTTTGGTTGGACTCTATATTGCCGCGTTAATCGCTTCGTTCTTTCAGAGTCCAACCGCCCAGGGATTTTTGTACAGTGCACTATTTTGCACGTTCTTTATCCCGATTGTCATTTATCTGCTTCAGTTTTTTGCCAGAAAAAATTCTGATAAATCTGATGACTTAGATGATAAATCATCCAGGAAATAACTTTCCAACTAAAGGGGTCTTCGGACCTCTTTTTTTACGGTTCTCTTCAATCAATTTATCATCAATGTCAATATAGTATCGTTCATACGCATTAATGACACGTGTCTCATTATATTTGCACTCTCTCTTATAGTGTCCACCATAATTGGCGTGCACATGCCCATGCACAAACACAAGTGGCTTATAGCGATCTAACAAGTCGCGAAAAACCTGAAATCCCTTATGTGGAATGTCATCCCCGTCATTTAACTGATAGGCTGGTGCATGTGTGACCAAAATGTCAAAGCCATCGCTTTTTCGAAGCTTAAAGCGCATCTTATTGACACGCTTTTGCATCTCCTTTTCCGTGAACATATTAGTGCCTTCCTTGTAGCGCATCGAGCCGCCAAGCCCCATCAAACGCACTCCGTTAAATTCATATATTTTATCTTCAATGCAGATACAGCCCTCTGGAGGAGCCATCTCATATCTTCCGTCATGATTTCCCCTCACATACAGCACAGGTGCCTTTGTAAAGGTCACCAAAAAGGACAGATATTTCGGATTTAAGTCGCCACAGGAAACAATCAAATCGACATTGTCTAATTGCGACTTGTCAAAATAGTCCCACAATACCTTTGACTCGATATCTGCAATTACCAGTATTCTCATTCTTACCTCTAATTCTGCGGTCTTTTACAACTGCTTTTTCTTACTCTTCAATATTGTCCACACCCTGAACCTCAACGACAGCCTTCGCCTCTTCATTGAGCTTATCCCAGTGCGGCAGACTACCCTTTACATTATCGGCCAGCCATCTCATGTTAATGATCTCCTCAGGTGTCAGCCAACGATTCTCATCACTCTGAACGACACCGTCCTGAGAGCGAAGTTCTCCGATAAACGGGCTAAAGCCACCCTCCATGATCTGATGCTGCATAAACTCAACCAGTTGCTTTGTCTTTGCCGGAATCTTCGGTGAGCAGATAAAGTCAACAACTCCGGCAGACATGCCCCACCAGTAGTTGAGTGCCACGCCATCAGCACCTGCACTGTCCCAAGCACCATTTTGAACCGTCTCAACCAACTTTTTATAGAGAGCACCCCAGTTCCACATAACAGCCGTTAAATTCTCTGGCTCTCCACTTTCAATATTGACCAGACCAAAATAGCGAGATGGTGAATTTGGAACGATCATCTCAAGGCACGATACCAGATTGACATCATTTGCCTTAAAGTCATCCAAAATCTCCTGCTTATCTCGTACAGTTGTCCATTCAAGCTGAATCGTTGCCTGCGGATTGACCATCTTAACACCAATCGCGAATGCATTGATATTTGCAATCATACCGCAAATCGGGTAATCAGCCATGTAACCGATTTTTCCATTCTTACACAGAGCGCCAGCAACCAAACCAGACAAAAACTTCGCCTCAAACAGACGTGCATAGTAGGTACGGATACACTGATGGTTCGTGTCAACCGAGCAGTTTAAAATCTTCACATTCGGATATTTAATTGCGGTCTTGATACTGCCCTCCAAAAACTGAGGAGTTGTTGTGAAGATAATACCACACTTTTTGTCGATTGCATCCTCAAGTGTGCTCTCAAGCTCAGCTCCCTGCGAGATATCATGATAGGAAATCGTCTCGACCTTTCCCTTAAACTGCTCCTCCAAATACATACGACCAAGCTCATGACCGTAGATCCAAGCAGAATCCTGTGGATTTTTATCATGTACAAATGCAATCTTGAGATATTTAGATCCCGGAGACAGCAGGTAGTCAAAGATATTTTTCTTTGGTGCCTCCTGTGGCTCTGTCTTAATCTCAGACGGTGTTCCCTTTGCCTGAAGCAAGATCTCATCCCACATCTTGGATAGTTCATCTTTAATCTGAGCTGGAAGTTTTTGCTCTAACTGCAAATCGCATGGATACAATTCAAGATACATCAAGAAAGCATCAGCAGTTGAAATTGGCAGATGATCACCACCTTTTTCTACATATGCTTTCTCAAAACGAACATAGAGAGATCTCACTTCCATGCGATCATCATCTGTCCAATCGTAGTCAGCGTCAAAGCCAAGCTTTTCCAGTAAGATACGATAGCTTCCAAGCTTACTAAAAACAATATAATTTGCCTTTGAGTGCTTATAGAATGCCAAATATTCAAAGTATAAGCGGTTCTCCGGTTCATCGGTTCTCTTTGGAATGATACGAGTCACGCTGCCTGGCACTGTCGGTGCTCCACAAAATTTGAGTACGCTGACGCGCTTGTTACCCTCTAATACATAGTAACGATTCATAAACTCATAGCACTTGATTGGATCATGGATGCCCTCACTCACATGGGCATTATACAGAGCCTGCCATTTTGCTGCAAACTCAGACTCTGGATCTAGTAACGGCATAAAATTTGGTGCAAATGCAGTACGTCTTCCTACCGTATAGGTTCCGACAATCAATTCAGACGGAATCATGCAGATTCCTAAGCTTTCCTCTGCGACAACATCCGTATGGGACAACAGCTCTTCAAGCACCTGCAGGTACGGATATTGTCCTTCCGACAGGCATTTTGCATAGCTTCTCTCACCCTTTTTCAGCGCTTTCTGATAATCATCTCTTGCCATATTCAGCCACACACCTTTCCTTTTTCTTTCCTTATATGACCTTATTCTACCTCATTTTATTTGCTGTTACAAGCATTCTTACGAAAACCTTTCAATCCGACGAAGAAGCCGTTTTATCTTGCTTTTTTAATCGAAACCAAGTACAATAAAACTAACTTATGTACTAGGAGGGTTCATTATGAAAAAATTTCGTTTGATTCCTGCATTTTTGTTGTCAGCCGCTCTTTTATCAGGACTGACCGGATGCAAAAAGGAAACCGAATACTATAATCCAAGCACGCAGACTTCCCAGTCTGTAACAGAAACACAGACACTAGAAAGCACAGAAGGCTCTACTGAAGCTTCTACTGAGGAAAGCACAGAGGAACCGACTGAGGCATCCACTGAAGAAAGCACGGAAGGCTCTACCGAAGAGTCCACAGCTGCACCAGTTGTTTCGAAGGAACTTGCCGTTGGCGATATCTGGTATGTCAATACTGATTCTTTAAATGTTCGCGATAATCCTTCCACTGAAGGAAATAAGATTGGTGAACTTTATCGCGGTGAGGAAGTTCGAATTCTTGCTCTCGCAGAAGATGGTTGGGTACAAATTCATAGTGTCACTATTGATGGCTATGTAAAAGCAGATTTTCTTACAGCAACTTCCGGTCAAACAACTGCATCAACTGATTCCTCTGCTGAGGCAGTTCCATCTTCTGATAATTCTGCTAATGCCAATTCCACATCTACAGGTGGACATATTGTATGTATTGATGCCGGACATCAGCAGGCAGGGATTAGTGAGCAGGAGCCAAATGGCCCTGGTTCCTCTGTTATGAAGGCAAAACTGACAACCGGAACAAGCGGTATCGCCACCGGACTTGCCGAGTATCAGTTAAATCTTGATGTTTCTCAGATGCTTCAACAGGAGCTACTAAACCGTGGCTATCAGGTTATCATGATTCGTACCACAAATGATTGTCCGATGAGCAATGCCGAGCGTGCTGTTTATGCAAATGAGAGCGGAGCTGAGATTTTTGTCCGCATCCATGCAAATAGCTCTGATGATCCTTCTGTAAACGGTGCTATGTTCTATGCACCGTCAGCAGCCAACCCTTATTTATCTGCAGATGTCATCTCTGCAAGTAACACACTGGCATCCACAATGCTTTCATTCTATTGCTCTACCACAGGACTTGCAAACAAAGGCTTACTTCAGGATGACTCCATGACTGGTATTAACTGGTGTACAATCCCAGTTACAATTGTTGAGATGGGCTTTATGTCAAACCCAGAAGAAGATCAGAAGATGGCGAATCCAGAGTTTCAAGCCGTCATTGCACAGGGTCTTGCAAATGGTATTGATGCTTATTTTGGGAGATAATCACTATGGCTGTTCAGATTTACTATCAGCGAGTCCAGGATATTGTACTTGATGAGCAGTTGCTTTCAAAGCTGCAACCACAGCGAAGAAAGCAGCTGCTTTCTTTTCGCTTTGAGGCTGATAAAAAGCGATGTGCCGCTGCCGGGCTTCTTTTATGGAACTATATCTACAAAAGACATCCAGAAAACTTCACCGTATCCTATAATGAAAACGGAAAGCCAACTGTACAAAATGCGCCATTTTTTAATCTGTCCCACAGTGGTGATTTTGTTATGCTTTCCGTAAATGATACGCCAGTCGGATGCGATATTGAACACTTGCATAAAGCCATTTTAACGAAGCATGTCTTTCATCCAAATGAACTTGAAAGACTTTCAGTTCTGTCAGAAGGAGACGCTAGAAATCTAGAATTTCTTCGACTTTGGACAGCAAAGGAAGCCTTTTTAAAGGCGATTGGAACTGGAATTGATGCAAATGCGAATATGTATGATTTAAGCAGTTTCAATAAAATTTATCTTTCCAACGGATCTTGTTGGAAAATCGAGCATCACGCAGTCCCCGATTTTCCAGAATATCTTTCGTGCATCTGCTATAAATGCTTGCAATAAGTCAAAATATCATTTACACTGAAAGTACAATTGAGGTCGGGCACGGATAAACTTAGTTTTCGTGAACTGACCCCAGAAAACCAATCTTTTGAATAATAAAAGGGGACTTTTTATGACTGCCTATGCACATCTTTTACTGTACTTTTTTTTCTACAGCTTTGTAGGATGGATCTGGGAATCCTCCTATGTCTCAATCCTAAAGCATAAGCTTACCAACCGAGGCTTTTTGACCGGCCCGATGCTTCCAATCTACGGAAGTGGTGCCGTCACAATGCTGTGCGTCACCTATCCAGTGCGTTCATCTGATCTCGGCATTTTCATTTTTGGAATGGTAGGTGCTACGCTACTCGAATATGTCACTGGTGTTGTGATGGAGGCGCTTTTTCAAGTTCGTTATTGGGACTACAGCGATAAAAAATTCAATATTCAAGGGCATATCTGCTTAAGCTCAACCCTTGCTTGGGGTGTGTTTACTCTTCTTTTGATTCGGATTGTTCATCCGCGCATTGCCGCTATGTTTGAGCAGATTCCACAGTCTGTATGCTTCGGCATTCTTTTTGTGATTACCCTTGTATTTTCCATTGATTTTGCATCCTCCTTCTATGCTGCAATGGATCTTCGTCAAATTCTTGAGTCCCTCACAAACTTAAAATCCGATGCCGAACGACTGCGTGAGCACTTCACTGAACTAACAGACTCTGTCAGTGAAACACTTCGCGATAAGCTTGGAACCATTAAAAAACCTGAGAGTGCCCGCCTTGAGGAGCTTCAATCCTCTGTTACTGAATATCTTGAAAAGCTCTCTTCACTTGTTCCAAAGGAAAAAATGGCAGATGTTGTTCGCCTTAAGGAACGTTTCTCCTATCTGGGTGAACTAAAAAGTTCTATCACAAAACGGATTGATTTCCGCAAGATTATTCTTCTAAAGGGAAATCCAATGTTAACGTCACGCAAATATGCAGATGCACTCAATTCTTTAAAAGAACAGCTTGGTATCAATAAAAATAAGTAACATGTAAAAGAGGCATTGTAACTATCATTAAAACATGATAACTACAATGCCTCTCTTTTTATATTTACTATGAGTATTTCTTCTATTACTTAGCAACACCCTTTACGACTGTGTATGTTCTTCCATTATAGGAAACTTTTCCACTATAGTTCCAGTCTAATACACCCTTTGCTACATAATAGTAAGTTCCGTTATGCAAACATAAGCCTGTATATGTCCAATCTACTACACCCTTCTTTACATAGTACCATGATCCATTCAGACATAAGCCTGTATAATTCCAATCCAGTGCACCCTTCTTTACATAATACCATGATCCATTATGCAGGCATAAGCCTGTATATGTCCAATCTACTACACCTTTCTTTACATAGTACCATGACCCATTCAAGCATAAGCCTGTATAATTCCAATCCAGTGCTCCATTCTTTACATAATACCAGCTTCCATTATGCAAGCATAAGCCAGTATATGTCCAATCTACTACACCTTTCTTTACATAAT
>CAUCWU010000076.1 GCA_958446555.1 uncultured Lachnospiraceae bacterium
AGAACCTACAATTCTCAATATGAGTATATTTACACATATTTTGAGTAGCAGAATCATAATCATGAATCAAAAAACACTAAGCTTGGTGCTTTCTCAATTTTGCCTTGAAGAAAGCATTTCACCATACGGAAACGGACATATCAATGACACCTATAAGATTGATACGAACGCACAGCCTTATATTCTGCAAAGAATCAACACTGCTATCTTTCAGAATCCACAACAGCTAATGGAAAACATTACTCGTGTCACAGAATTTCTCAAGAAAAAGATTCTCGCATCTGGCGGAAATCCAGATCGAGAGACACTCACTGTGATTCCTACAAAGTCAGGAAGCTCTTACTATCAATTAGATGACAACAATGTTTTTCGTGTTTATAAATTCATCGACAACACAATCACGATAGACTCTGATAAAACACCAGCTCTTTTATACGAAGCAGGTGTTGGATTCGGTCACTTCCAGAAAATGCTGTCGGATTTTCCTGCCGAGAAGCTACACGAAACCATCAAGGATTTTCACCACACTCCAAAGCGAATTCAAGCACTCAAGGATGCCGTCCAAGCCGATCTCGCAGGTCGTGCAGACAGTGTCCAAGACGAAATTGCATTTGCCCTTGAAAATGCTTCTTGGGCCGACACTGTTATAAGAGGTATTGCAGACGGTTCCATCCCAATCCGTGTAACCCATAACGATACCAAAATCAATAACATCCTGTTTGATTGCAATACCAAAAAAGCTGTCTCCATCATTGATCTTGATACGGTCATGCCAGGAAGTATGCTTTACGATTTTGGCGATGCGCTTCGAATGGGTGCTTCCTCTGCCGCTGAGGACGAACCAAACCTCGATATTGTTCATTTTGAAGAAGACTCGTTTGCCGCCTTCACCAAAGGCTATCTAAGCGAGACAAAAGATTCTCTTACGCCACGCGAAATTGAATTATTACCACTTTCTGTAAAGCTGATGACCTACGAATGCGGCATCCGTTTTCTGGCTGATTATTTAAACGGTGACACCTACTTTAAAATCCACCGAGAAAAGCAAAATTTGGATCGAGCAAGAAATCAGTTTAAACTGGTGCAGGAAATTTCGGATAAAGAACCGATTCTTCAAAAGATTGTTTCGCAGGCGCTTGAACAATGCTAAGCCACGAAAATAAGCCATGGGACGGGGGAATGCGGCCCTTTAGGGCCACTTTCCCTGTCCCCGTGCGAGTAGTTAAAAATCTTTTCCCAACACGAATGCCCTCACGGGCTTATGTCCCATCCCCTACGCAAAACTCCTCAAACAGACGCTTGTGCAAGAAGTCTGTCGAGGAGTCTTAGTAAACATTATGAGAGGTCAGTACCCCAAAAATTTACCAGGTTGCCATTTTATACAACCAAGAAGAACTTCAGCAGGAAGATCGCTGAAATAATATAAGTCAGCAGTGATACATCCTTTGCCTTTCCAGTAAATACCTTCATGACGGTATAGGAAATCAGAGCCAGTCCAATACCATGTCCGATGGAACCAGAGATTGGCATACAAATCAACATAATAGCTGCCGGCACGGTCTGATAGATATCAGTGAAATCAATCTTTGACAGACCAGAGATCATCAAAATACCAACATAGATCAGTGCAGATGAGGTAGCTGCTGCCGGAATAATTGCTGCGATTGGTGCGATGAACATACATGCCAGGAATAAAATTCCAGTTGTGAATGCAGTCAGACCAGTTCTTCCACCTGCCTCAACACCAGATGCAGACTCTACGAATGTTGTGACTGTTGAGGTACCAGTCAGCGCACCTGCTACAGTTCCGACTGCATCGGCAATCAGTGCCTCCTTCATCTGTGGCATGTTGCCCTTCTTATCAACCATACCTGCACGAGATGCGGTTCCAACCAGTGTTCCGATTGTATCAAACATATCGATAATACAGAATGTGATAACAAGTGTAATTGCAGTAAACCAACCGATCTTGATAAAGCCTGCAAAATCAAAGTGGAACAAGGTTGTCTCTGCCATATCAGCAAACGGCGGTACAAAGCTTGCACCCTCAAGACCTGCAAACGGATTGGTTCCAAGGAAAATTGCCTCACCTGCCCAGTAGATGATAGAAGCAACTAACATACCAAGAATAACTGCTGCCTTCACACCCTTCTGAGCCAAAACGATGATAACAAACAGACCGATAAACATTGTTACAACAGTAAGAACCATCTGGGTGTAACCACTTCCCATTGCATCACGAGCTACACTTGGTGTCAGTGCACCAAAGAAATCTCTCATTGCATAGAATGGTCCGCCAGTCTCAGAGTAGACACCTGCATTGGAGCCGACACCAATATTAAGAAGCATCAGACCGATTGCCGGGGAAATTCCAAGACGAACACCAAGCGGAATCGCATTTACAATCTTGTCTCGAATATTTAATACAGACAGGATAATAAAGATAATTCCTTCAAGTAAAATGATGCACAGTGCTGACTGGAAAGACTCCAGATAGCTCATGCCCGTCAAACCAACAATATTGGCAACAACTACAGCAAAAAAGCTGTTTAATCCCATACCAGGAGCCATGGCAAATGGCTTATTTGCAACAAACGCCATTACCATCATACCGATAAAGGATGCGATACAAGTCGCTAAAAATACACCATTCCATAAATTCTGTCCCTCTGCACCAAATCCAGTCAGAAGATTCGGATTTAAGGCGATGATGTACGCCATCGTCATAAATGTGGTCAAACCGGCAATGATTTCTGTTTTCACTGTCGTATGGTTCTCCCTGATCTTAAAGATCTTCTCAATCTGTTCCATTTGTACCCTCCATAGTTACATTCATTCCATTAATTTGTACGCCGTCCTCCATCGGAATTACGATGCAGCGGCGTCCCTCTACTAATTGGATCTGTACAAGATCCATGCGCTGCGGACTGACCTTTATTGTCACATCCGGCGTCTTGACGGCAACGCTTTTTGCCTCAACTAAGTTTGCCGCCTGAAAGAAAGCATCCTCTCCTGCAGTCTCCTCATAGACTTGCTCGAAATTTTCAAGCTTTTCTTCTTTGATTCCACTATTTTGAAGAAGCTTTTTTACATCTGATTTTTGAAGCTTGAAAGGCTGCGGTTCTTCCTTATGCTCCTCAATCAGCTCTGTCAGATTCTCCTGAATCTGGCAAACAGTATCATAGTTTACAACATCTCCGACAGTCTCCTCTATGATCTCCTGAAATACAGCCTTCTGCGTCTTAAAGGACATAGGTGCCGGACCACCAATACAATCATTGATAAAGTCCTCGTGAAGCTCCTCTGTCTTTTTTGTATAATACAAAAGGCTGTGAATATTACTGCTGCGATCGTCAAATGCTGGAAATAAAAAGGCATTTACAGGAGCCTCTATCCACTGATCACGCATACGTTCCTCGACGCGGTTTGTCTGTGTATTGTAGCATAAACCAGCCTCTGACAGCTTAACAGGACAGATGCAGCAAAGAATAAATTCATATACCTCCTCTGAAGCATCATCCATATCTAAGTTGTCGCTTCCTCTTCCCGGAACGTCATAATTACAATGGATCATAACTACATAGTAGCTTTCGCCAAAATGATATGTCTCTGCTACCGACTTGTAAAACTCCTCTAAAACAGTTTCATCCTTTAATCCAGTCGCCTTTAGCTGCATCAAACGCTTATGGCCTTCCCCCGAAAGTTCCTGATCAAGCGTGTAATCGAGTGAATGAAGATTTTTACCCAGACTTCCAGAAAGCGCCTTTCGGAAAATTTCAAAATACTTGTCGATTTCCTCCTGTGACAGCGACAAAAACATATCGCTAAATGTCATGCGGATCTGCTGCTCACCATCTATCAGGCAGCCGCAAATGCGGTCAATTGCACCGCCGTCTCTCTTAAAAAGACTTTTAATCTCGGATACTTCTTTTTTATTCATTCGAAACACTCCTTGTTTATTACGTTTTTGTTTGCCTGACTTATCTGTCCGGATACTCTGTCTTTACAAAGCGCTCCAATGCATCGAGTGAGCGCACAACCTTCTCTGTATCGATGCAATATGCCATACGAAAATATCCAGGGCATCCAAAGGAATCACTTGGAACTAACACCAGGTCATACTTTAATGCCTTGTTGCAAAATGCCACTGCATCCTCCTCAAGAGCCTTTGGAAAAATATAAAATGTTCCTGACGGACGCACACAGGAAAATCCTAACTCAATGAGTTTGTCATAGAGCAGATTCATGTTAGTCTCATAGACAGTCATATCAGACGTCTCATCTAACACATCCTCCACACCCATCATAATAAGTGATGATGGACAGTTGTGTCCGATTCCTCTTGAGATTTGGGACATCATTGGCACTAACAAATCAGCATCGGTACATGTTGGATTAACAGCAACATAACCTATACGCTCGCCTGGAAGAGAAAGTGACTTGGAAAACGAATAGCATGAAAGCGTATTATCATAAAATTTTGATACATATGGTGCTTTCTTTCCATCAAATACGATTTCTCTGTATGGCTCATCGGAGATTATAAAAATATCATGGCCATACTCTTTTTGCTTGTCTTCCATTAGCTGCGCCAACTTTTTTAGCGTTTCTGCTGAGTATACAGCACCAGATGGATTGTTCGGTGTGTTGATCAAAACAGCTGACACATTTGACGTCAGCATCTTTTCAAACTGTTCAAAATCCACCTGAAAATCAGCTGTGTTTGCAGGTACCACTCTCAGATTTGCGCCTGTCATGCCTACATAGCAGTTATACTCTGGAAAATACGGTGCAAATGTAAGCACATCATCTCCCGGAGATGTTACTGCACGAAGTGCATGAGCTAAGGCTCCCGCAGCTCCTGAGGTTGGAAAAATATGATTTGCTGTATAGTTCATATCAAAACGCTTGTTAAGCGATGCAGCCACCTTTTCTTTAAAGGAAGGTAGTCCGACGCTCGGGCTGTATCCGTGCAGCTCGCTCGAGGTCTTTGTCTGAAGCAGGCGAATAGTATTGTCTGTGTAGTCCTGCACAACAGGAACGGATGGATTTCCTAAACTGTAATCAAAAACGTTCTCGTATCCAATCTCCTGTCCTCTCTTTGTTGCAAATTCGGATAATGTACGGATCACTGATTTTTTCTGAAGCATGTCTTTATATTTTTGTGTTACCATACTGCCCTCCCATTCTGCCGCCTATGCGGCTCATTTACTTAAAAATGCGTGAATCTGATCCAAATTTTTCATTGCATCCTCTCGGCCAAGCTGATACAATGCTTTTAACTTTTCTGGATCCTTTTCAAGTCTTGACACTTCGATCAGACGACTTGGGCGAAGCACCATGACTTCACCTTTTTCCTTTAATTCATCAATCTTCTTTAGTGTTTTGTTGTATATCACATAGCGGTGTGCCATCGCCTTAGCCAGATTTGGATAACGATGAAGGATTTTGTTTATGGCACCTTGAAATTTCATTTTTTTCTTTTGGTACCCTTCAGGTCTTGTTAAAATGACAAGATCTTTTTTGTATCCCTGTCTGCGAAACCACATGATCGGAATAGAATCGGCAACGCCGCCGTCAAGCAGCTTATATCCATCTATTTCTACCACCTTTGATACAAGCGGCATTGATGCAGATGCCTGCATCCACTTAAGATCCTCTCTGCCGCAATCTGTGCATTTGTGATAAACAGCCTTTCCTGTTTCCACATCTGTGCAAACCACAAAAAATTCTGCTGGATTTTTGACAAATGCCTCATTGTCAAATGGATCAAGAATCTCTGGTATCTGATGATAGCATAAATCAACATCATAAATATCACCTGTTTTTAAAAGTGAATGAAGTGTGCCATAACGCTTATCACCACAAAACTTCATATTGTAACGCAGAGTTCTTCCTATCTGTCCAGACTTATAGTTACAGCCAAATACAGCTCCCGCCGAAACTCCAATCACGCCGTCCACCTGGATTTTTTCTTCCATCAAAACATCCAGAATACCTGCCGTATACAGTCCTCTCATGGCACCGCCTTCAAGAACAAGTCCTGTTTTTACCTCTTTCATGATTTGCCTCTCTTTCCAACCTTACACATTAAAAGAGCTTTTTTATATTTTTGCGAAACAAGGCTATCATACCACGGTTCATGAAAAACATCAAGGCAATTACACTTTCTTACTGCTCATCCAAAAATTCCAGCGGGTCTCCTTTGGTATGAATAAAGTGCATAAGCATGTATGCACACATAATTGCTACATTTTCTTCCTTTAAAATGCGCTTACATTCTTCACGGTCTGCTAATACAATCTCGATATCCTCTGATTCTTCCTCGTGCTCGTTTGTTGGTGTTCCACTACAGTAGCCATAGATTGTTCCGCAGCTTTCGTCTGTCATACCGACTGTCGTAAAAAATGGTCTTGTGTATGCACCTTCTGTAACCTTTGGCTCGAAAACAAGCCCTGTCTCCTCGTAAATTTCACGTATACCTGCCTGTGCCATCTCCTCACCTGGCTCTACAAGTCCTGCCGGAAACTCATACACATATGCATTGATTGGATAACGAAACTGCTTTATAAGCACGATTTTATCCTTTTTTTCTCCATATACACTATAAATAATTACACCATCAGATGTATTTTTATGAGTTGCTGCTTTAAGCTGCGTTGGATCCTTCTTTCTGGATGCCACATAATATTTGCCTGTTTTTCCATTTCTTTTTTCAACATCGAAATTATAGAGATTTAAAAATGGATTATCAGTTACCTTCTCTACTCCTTTTACGCGATCTACCATAGCTGTACCTCTCCTTACCGGCATTGAACAAATCTTTACACTATGCCATATTTTCAACTAGATTCCGCTAGAAATCAGCCTTTTTTATTATACCGTACTCGTGCGCAAAAGAAAAGCCCGCAAAGCAAAGTTTGCCTTGCGGGGTTATTCTGTTAATGTACAGCCTCCCTGACTTCCTGCGTGATAGTCTCGCCTCCATTTTCATACCATTTGGTGACAAATTCATCAAATGCATCAATGTCACGCTCGCCTGTGACGATCTGAAGGTAATATTCTTTTTCCATTTTGCGAAGCTTCCACCACTGCGTGCCCATAGTTTCTGTCTCATCAAAATAAAGTGATTCAACCTTATTTGTTTTTGCATCCGCCAGCAAAGAGCAGGCTGTGATTCGGGATGTGTATGCCGCCCACTCCTCTGGCGTAGCACTATCTGTGTTATCCAGATAGGCCTTACAGGATCTATAATATGAATACTCCAATAAATCAAGATCTTCTGGTTCTTTTTTTCCTGAAAGCACATCTGTTAATTCGTGATAACATTTTGTCAGCGCATAGCTGTAATCAACATTAATTGCAAGTGGTCTGGCTGTTGGATCTACATTGTTCTGATAATATTCTTCAAACTCACTGTTATATGTTCCATCATAGCGCACATAATCAAACAATCCATTTATAATTTTGCAGGCGATCTCAGGATGTTCATAACCCTTTCTCACAACAACATATTTGTAAGTTGGATTTTGTGAATAATAGCTTGTGCTTCCATCGTCATCTGTCTGAATAAGAAATGGCTCCCAAACAGCATCGGGATTAGCTGCAATAGCTTCCATAAGTGGATTATTCGCTGCCCACCAAGGTCCAAAAAATGATCCGCAAAGTCCCTTCGTTATGAGTTCAATATTGTTTACAGAGGTACGAAGCAAAAAATTCTGATCTAATATATTGCGCTCATACATGCTTTTAAGCTTAGCCAATGCATCTTTTGCCTGCGGCAAAACTGATCCGTAAGAGACCTTTCCATTTTCATCTTCAATCCATTGTTTCGGATAGGCACCATTTGCTGCAAACACAATATCCATCAAATATTCGCTGCTGTAGCCGCACTCACCCGATAACTCCGGATCACATACAAAACCAACTGTCTTGCCTTCTCCATTTTCACCAGGATCCTTCTCTATAAATGCCTGAACAATTGTCTCTGCCTCCTCTATTGTTTTAGGACTTTCAAGACCTAGCTTATCCATCCAGTCGCGCCTTAGCCATAAAAGGTTTGGACCATCATCAATATTTGTCTCTGGAATTGCCATTATTTTTCCATCAAAGGTAACACCATCTATTATGCCCTCTCCGTAGCTTGCATAAATATCTTTGATCCGGTCTGTCAAACAATTTTCATAACTTTTTGTCAAATCCTCAATCAAATCAAGCGCTACGAGCTGGCGCAAATCCTCAATACTCCCTACAAGCATTAAATCTGGAATATTATCAGAAGACATAGCCACTGACACACTGACATTATACTGATCATTCTTTTCCTCAAATACATCCTTATTTTGAATGTTAAAGTACTCACGCAGATAACGTGTATAAGCATTGTTCTCGTAAGTCTCACCTTTAGGAAGATTGGAGTTATTTGCTCCAGTCATTTTTCCAAGCGTGTATGTTACAAGCTCTGGATATTTGCCATCAGGTGTTGTACTGGCATACTCCCACTGCTCTTTTTTTGCTAATTCGTTTGCCGGCACTGTCTGACAAACAGACAGCACCGATACAAACATCACTGCCAACACACTTTTTTGGATTTTCTTTTCCATAGACATCTCCGTTTTTATCCCTTAACAGCTCCTGATACACCTTCCTGGTAGCATTTTTGCATTGACATAAATAAAATGACAATCGGAATGGAAATCAGCACGGCACCTGCTGCGAAGCAGTTAAACCAACTGTTTACATATTCCTTTTCAAGCATGTTCCAAAGACCAATTGATACCGTATAGTACTTTGCATTCGCACGGCAAATTACTTTCGCAAAGATAAAATCAAGCCATGGTGCCATAAATGCCTGCAGGATCGTGTAGACAATAATAGGCTTACTAAGCGGAATAGTTATCTTTGTAAACACCTGAAATCTTGTCGCACCATCCAGATAAGCAGCCTCATCAATAGACTTTGGAATA
>CAUCWU010000077.1 GCA_958446555.1 uncultured Lachnospiraceae bacterium
GGATTAGAGACACTGTCACTTCGCGTAGAGAGACATGTAGAGAATGCACTTAAGGTGGTTCAGTTCTTAAAGAACCAGCCACTTGTAGAGAAGGTAAATCATCCGTCTGTATCTGATGATCCAGAGCAGCAGGCACTGTACAAGAAGTACTTCCCGAACGGCGGTGGTTCCATCTTCACCTTCGAGATCAAGGGTGGCGCAAAGGAAGCACAGGAGTTCATCGATCAGTTAAAGCTGTTCTCACTGCTTGCAAATGTTGCCGATGTAAAGTCTCTGGTTATCCATCCAGCATCCACAACTCATGCAGAGTTAAACGAGGAAGAGCAGGCAGAGCAGGGTATTAAGCCAAATACCATTCGTCTCTCCATCGGTACTGAGAACATCGACGATATCATCTATGATCTTCAGGAAGCATTTGATGCGATCTCAAAATAAACAATAGATCAAGTATCCCCCTACTTACTCTATACGAAGAAAGAGCCTGTGCATTTGCGCAGGCTCTTTTTGAAAGGGGAGGATAAATAAAATACATCATTTGTAAGCTGTGCGGTTTGGAGGGGGAATCGCAAGCCGCCTGTCAGCTGCCTGCGGCATCTAAAATGCCGCCAGATTTCTGACATTACTAGTATGTCCGTGAATTGGTTTGATATACATAGTTGATCAAAAAATCTTAAAAAGTTTATTTCTCTTTTTTCATTTCGTGAAGCACATATTGAACCATTTCTTCATGTTCCTTCGAATAGCCGAAGAAAAAGTTTGGATAGCGCGTACTTAATTCGTGATAAATCGCGCTGACCTCTCGGTGAGATTTTCCATTTAGCGTATATTCTTCGCCCTTCATTGTCACAACATGAATTGTGTAGCTTAACTGTTTTCCCTTTAAGGTGCGTTTCATTGCCGCGTGGTCGTAAATCCACAAAACCTCTGGAAGTGGGATCACTGCGCACATCTCATCAGAACGCTCGACGAGATAGCGAGGAGTTAAAATCAAAGTTTTCGTTTGAAGAAGAATTTTCTTTCGAATCTGCCGTTCCACATCGTTTAAAATTTTCTCAGGATCACCATATCGCTCAAGATTTTTATAGGTTTTGGTGAGCCGCGGATTGATGATATAGCTGATCGTGCGAATTAAAATGATAATCATCAGGATAAAGACAACCAGAAGGACAACCATCAGCACAATTTCTCGATTGTTCAAGTAGGCAGTCTGATTGATAAAATATTTTTGGCAGATGCTTTTTAGAGAATCGGCATCCCAGGAAATGCTTTCTGCAAGTTTTTGGGTGAGCGGATCTAAAATTTCAGGTTCAAAAGCATCCACCCGTCCGATAATTGTCTGTGGATCAAGTGTCTCAGAAGCCGGATAGCCTGCCTCAGCTCGAATCAGATAGAAATGACAGCTTCCATTCACTAGCTCATAATAATAGTGACCGACGAGTTCACTGCCAGAAATACAGTCTTCACCGCTGTAATAGAGTGTGCCAGTTTTGATTTTCGCATAGAGAACCTTATTGGCAGTCTGATCATTGATTAACAGCGCATTGCTCAGTGTGCGCTTTGTTACATAGTCAGTGACAGGCGAGCGCCAAACCAAAAAGAGGACAACACCGAGTAAAAGTAACGGTGGAAACAGTCGCTTAAACTGAGTTTTTCGAATATGTGATAAGATCATGATAGTTCCTTTTCTGTATTATTTAAAATAATGTTGGGATAAAACAGTATTTTGTGTTCAATCTAATTCATCGAATGAGCGTGTCATATGGCTAGTATAGTAGAATTTTTTTATTTTGTAAATCAGAAAGCGTTGCAGCTGATTGAAAATTATGATTGGCGCAGTTTGCTGTACACTCGCAGGACTGTTAAAAGTGATCTGGAAAATCATCATTGCATCGACAAGAAAAGACATTGCAATTTTAAATAGACAGATGCGCTTTGTGATGCCGATTGGATTTTTACTGATCATCATCGGCGTGATCATGGGGTTAGAGCGCGAAACTTGTTTGCAATTTTTTTGAACGGTGAATTCAATGACAAATATTAGAAAATATGATAAGATGGTTTTATCATAATTATTGTGAGAAAGGGGTGCAATAAGATGGGATATTGAAAACCAAACCATCACATATAACGATTAACGACTGTGGAGTGTACAAGAACTTGTGAGTAGACAGAACTTCGGTTCGTCAAAAGCATACACTATGAAGCAGTAAGTAGTGTTCGTGAGAACCTACAATTCTCAATATGAGTATATTTACACATATTTTGAGTAGCAGAAAGATCAGGAATATTGGAAATTTGCAAAGAAATTTGGCTATCAAGGGAAGATCTTACTGGTTGGGATTAATTATACGGTCAAAACGAAGAAACATACCTGCAAAATTAAGGAACTGACGAACTTGGGTAAGGATACAGTTTGAGTTTTGCTTGTCAATTGGCTGGTAATCAAGTATAATTAATACTTGATACACTGTAGATAAGAAAAAGAAAGGCGTAATTTATGAACGCATATCATGCATTTGCACTGGTCTATGATCGGATGATGGAGGAGATTCCATACGAGGAGTGGTGCAATTTTGTGACAGACCAGTTGAAAAAGTTTGGAATTGAGGATGGTCTGATGTTGGAGCTTGGCTGCGGCACAGGAACGCTTACCGAGATGTTTGCAAAGCGTGGCTTTGATATGATCGGTGTGGACAACTCTGAGGAGATGTTGGCAGAGGCTGTTGAGAAGAAAACACAGAGCGGCAGCTCGATTTTATATTTGAATCAGGATATGAGAGAGTTTGAGCTTTACGGCACAGTCCGAGCAGTTGTCAGCCTGTGTGATACGATGAATTATCTCACAGAGTATGAGGATCTTGTCACAGTATGCCGTCTTGTCAACAATTATCTTGATCCAAAAGGCATCTTTATCTTTGATTTAAAGACAGATCACTATTTTAACAGCATCGGCTGTCAGAGCTTTTCGGATGCCGATGAGGAGGTTAGCTATATTTGGGATAACGACTACGATGAGGCATCTCATATTAATAGCTATGCGTTGACACTGTTTGTGCAGGATGAGGACAATCGTTATCAGCGATTTGATGAGTACCATGAGCAGCGTGCTTTTTCTATTGATGAGGTGAGACGTGCGATTGAAGAATCCGGCATGGTATTTCTTGACGCAATCGATAAAAACGGTGAGCCGGCAACTGACAAGACTGACCGGGTGTATATCATTGCCCGCGAAAAAGGAAAGAAAGGAATTCAAACATTATGAGAGACTATATGATTCGCGCGACAGCTGCAAACGGTCAGATCCGTGCATTTGCCGCAACTACAAGAGATCTTACTGAATATGCAAGAAATGCACACAATACAAGCCCAGTTGTCACAGCAGCACTTGGTCGTACCATGACAGCAGCTGTCATGATGGGGTCTATGATGAAGGGAGATAAGGATCTTTTAACGATTAAGATTCAGGGTGATGGTCCGATTGGCTCCATCACAGTGACGGCCGACTCCCATTGCCATGTAAAGGGATATGCGCAAAATCCGATGGTTTTAATTCCGGCCAATTCGATTGGAAAGCTTGATGTTGCTGGCGCAATCGGAAAGGGTGTACTGAGCGTAATCAAGGATATCGGATTAAAGGATCCATATGTAGGACAGACCGATCTTGTCAGTGGCGAGATTGCAGAGGATTTAACTTACTATTTTGCAGCATCTGAGCAGACTCCATCAAGTGTTGGACTTGGCGTTTTGATGAATAAGGATAATACTGTGCGCCAGGCAGGTGGATTTATTTTACAGCTGATGCCAGATGCTTCAGAGGAAACGATCTCTGCACTTGAGAAAAAGCTTGCAAATGTCTCCTCTGTCACTGCAATGTTAGATGCAGGAAAGACACCAGAGGATATTTTGACAGAGCTTCTTGGCGATATGGAGCTTGCCATTTTGGATCGCACAGCTGCTTCCTTCCAGTGCAGCTGCAGCAAGGAGCGTTTTGCAAGAGGAATTGCAAGTATTCAGAAATCCGATATTCAGGAGATGATTGATGCAGGTGAGAACATCGAGACCTGTTGCCAGTTCTGCAATGCGCGATATATCTTTACACCGGATGAATTAAAAGAACTGCTGTAAAAATTGATTTTATTATGTAAAAAAAGCTTCGGTATCAGGAAGAAATCCTGTTGCCGAAGCTTTTTTGTTCTTATTGAAAAATCTGTTGCGCATGCTTTTGCAGGGCAAATAGTAAAATCATTCCGAGGATGCCACAGGAGATGATCTCTCCGATTCCGACAGTGACAATCAGATACCAGATGGAATCCGGTGCACCGTAAACGATGCGAAGCACCTGTGGAACAACAATGATGTTCGCAAGAATTGGCGGAAGTGGAGCAAGCCATTTGCTAAGCTTGCGAAGCTTATAGGTACAAAATGCACCGATTAGTGTCGCAAGTGATCCAAACAAAATATCCCAGACGGCGGCGCCGGTGATTGTGTTACTGATGATGCAGCCAACGAAAAGTCCCGGAATCGCAGCTGGTGTAAAATATGGTAAAATGGTCAGTGCCTCAGAGAAGCGAACCTGAATGACACCGTTTGCGAGTCCAAAAAGGTTGGCAACCCAAGTTAAAACGACATACATGGCAGCGATTAGTGCAGCTTGAACCATGTGTAAAACGTGCTTATTTCTCATAGATATGTATAGCCTTTCAAATCAAACATGTGAACTCCCCCGTCTTATTAAAACGGGGGAGTCAAAAAATCCTATTATTATCTTATTAAAATAATGCAGGATTACAGGCCGAGCATACGCTCAATAGAAGCCTTAGAAGTGACACCAGTTACCTGATTGATCAGCTGACCGTCTCTAAAGATAATCAGTGTCGGGATGGAAGTAATGCCATACTCGGAAGCAAGATCTGGCTCCTCATCGACATTAACCTTTCCAAATACGACATTGGAATGAGCCTCAGCAAGCTGGTCGATGATCGGACCCTGCATACGGCACGGACCGCACCAGGAAGCCCAGAAATCAAGCAGTACTGGCTTATCAGACTTTAAAACGGTTTCTTCAAAATTGCTTTTTGTAATGGTTAAAACGGACATAGTAAAACTCCTTTCGCGAAAAGTATTTGCGCTAATCTGGTCAATTATTCAATTATAAGGCAAGAAGCTTCTGAATCAGTGCATGAACCAGACGGGCAGAATGATTGGATGCCATCTTTGAAAACTGTGTATAATCCATTGTAGCACTTCCGTCTGCCTTGTCGGAGATGGAACGAATGATCAAAAATGGAACTTCATTTAAAGAAGCGACATGGGCAACTGCACCGCCCTCCATCTCAGCACACAGGCCATGGAAAGTTTCGATCAGCCAATTTTTCTTCTCCTGTGCGGAAATGAACTGATCTCCAGTCAGAATCAGACCCTCGTATACAGTGACTTCTGGATTTGCTTCGTGGCTGCAGGAAACAGCTAAGTCGTGAAGCTCTTTGTCACAGGTAAAGATTTTTCCGGTTCCTGGAACGGCACCTGGCTCATAGCCAAGCATTGTGACATCAAGATCGTGCTGAACCAGCTCAGTGGAGACTACGATATCACCGATGTTGATGCGGGCGTCTAAGGAGCCAGCAGAGCCAGTGTTTATAATCAGCTTCACATCAAACAGATCGATTAACATCTGTGTGCAAGCAGCAGCATTTACCTTTCCGATTCCGGCCTTTACAATTACGACTGGATAGGAATCAATTGTGCCGCAGAAAAAAGACAGTCCGGCTTTTTTGACGGTCTTTTCAAGCAAAAGGCGATCAAGTAACAGATCGATTTCCTGCTGCTCGGCACCGATAATACCAAGTGTTTTCTTCATAAAACTATCTTAAAACCACCTTTCTTGTGTTGACGGGGTTGGATTTTGCACCCCCGGTAAGATACAGTATATCAGTACGAAACGAAGATTGCAAGAGATGCAACCCAGAAATGTGTGGATATCGGAAGGTTGATAAAAAATATTGATTTATCAAAGATACTCGATAAAATCGTGTAACCAATTTGGAGAATGTCGGACATAAGTGATGAGGAGGTGAGAAACTTTGAAAGAAAGTTACCACAAGCTTTCTACATTGCTCGCTTTAATTGCGACAATCTTGATTTGTAGTTTCAGAAGATGCCATTTCTACTATATTTAATGTTGTCGGTAATGATGTCGTTTATCAGTGTATGGTATGCGGTGACAGCACCTGCTATGTATTGTACAGCAATTATGTCAGCAATTTGTATGGAACTAATCAGTATCAACTTGATTGTCAGAGGTGTGGAAGATGCAAGGCAGGGAAGAACAGATTGGATCATACTTGCAAAGTTAATAGGTGGATCATTTTCTTCAGCGCTAGCATTTGGCTGTCGACCGACGATTGCATTAGCAGGATTGATTCAGATTCCAATGCTGTGCCGATATAGGACGATTGCAAAATCAAGGAAAATGAGAGTGAAAAGCCTCCTTGCGATAGGGATTCCCTATTTGTTGATCGCAGCATTTTTGATGTGGTACAATTATGCAAGATTTGGCAATGTATTTGAGTTTGGTCAGTCATATCAGCTGACTGTAGCAGATCAACATAGCTATAGTTTCTTTAAGGAATTTCGTCTAGGAAAGATTTTAAATGGGCTAGTGTACCAGTTTGCCTCGTGGATTCCGATAGGAGAGATATTTCCCTATGTGAGCTATATGGGAATTGCCTGCTTTATCGCAATAGGATTTCGGTGTGAGACAAGAAAACAATCATTTTTTATTACAGCCTTGGTGTTTGTGTCACTAATTAATTTTTTTCTACTGATAATCGTTCCCTATGACGGAAATACCACAGCATATGATCCACAACTATTGATAAAGATAGAAAAATTTGTATTTTGGTGGAAGTAAGTGACTCGGTAATTGAATGGTCGAGATAAGCGTCGGTGTGCTAAATTTGAATTAACATGGAAATAAGCGCCTGTGTGGAATGGATAGGAGGTGAAAAAATGGAAGACACAAAAATCATACAGCTGTATTGGAATAGGGAAGAGGAGGCTATCACGCAGACAAAGGATAAATACGGAAAAACAATGGAGAAGCTGGCCTATCGACTGTTGTGTGATAGGCAGGATACAGAGGAATGCTGCAGCGATACCTACTGGGAACTTTGGAATGAGATTCCACCGAATCGTCCAACACGCTTCAAGGCATTCATCATGCGAATTTGTCGCTGCAATGCGATTAACCGACTAGAAAAGAAAGAAGCAAAGAAGCGAAAATGCGTGATGGTTGAGTTGACAAAAGAATTGGAGGAGACCATACCAGATAAGAAAATCAGTGAAGAAATTTCTCAACAAGAATTAGAGCGTTGCTTGACAGAATTTCTAAAGGGACTTCCTTCTAATAAGCGAATCCTATTTCTTCGGCGGTATTGGTACGGTGATTCGATACGAGAACTTTCAGAGGCTTTTTCGATGTCGCAAAGTAGTGCAAAAGTATCGCTTTTTCGGATGAGAGAACAATTAAAAGCAGATTTGGTTCGTCAGGGGTTAATTTGACTACGAGTCAGAAAGGAGTGCAGAATGGAAATTCATAGCATTTTAAAATCATTAAACGATATTGATGAAGAAATGATTGCAGAGGCAGATCGCTTCATAAATGAAAAACGATTGCATCAAAAAGGAAGACGACAATATTTTTTAACAGGAATCACAGCAGTTGCAGCTACGCTCCTTGCCGTAATAGGAATCGTTTTCTTTTCATTAAAACCAGCGAATAGTCCAATGAAAGATCCAGACAAGACTATAGTAGCTACGACGAAGGAAAATAGAGAAGAAGCTACAACATCGGCTGAGACAGATGTACAGGAGAAAATAGATTCGCTTACAATCGCAGTAGCAGTTGTCGACTATCCGCAGTCCATGCTTGACTATATTGATTCTGTGTCAGATGAATGGCTAGAGCAGTTTTTAGTTCAAGCGCAGACAGATGCCCCTGAATTTATTGTAATGGAGCCATTCCAGACTTGGAATCAAACGCCAATAGAAGAAAAGTGCTCAGATGGCTATCTACTTCCTGTCATTTGCGATAATCGAGTAATCTGCACAGTGGCACTCTATCAATTAGACGATGCTTGGCACTACTCCCTCTCAGATGATCTGTGTGAAGAACTTACGGGTTTAATAGGTGGAACGAAACAGGCAAGAATCATCTATCACTTTGATGAATCTGGCAACTACGTGCAGACAACACTATCGTATGAAGAAACTACGAAACCGAACATCGGTGAACTCATGATCATTACGAATAAAGATGAACTGATGACTCAATAAATGGAAAGATCTATGTACCGGTCGAGAACGCACAGGATATGATGCGCCCAGCGATGTCTTCGGTAGAGGCAAACGAGTTAATCATGCAGATTCCGAAAATTAAAGAAAGCTGGATTGTAAGTGAGAGAGAACGCCAAAATCATTATAAGCAGGCATTGCAAAGCAATGATCCAAAGCAGTTAATTGGAATCATCAAACTAATTTATCAGAGAAGAAAAGCACGTCAGGCGCAGGGAAAGAAGACCACAGCGGTAGACGAGCAGTATTTCAATTTGGCAGAATCTCGCTTGTACTCAGAGCTAGAGCATGCGTTAGGAAAGAGCAGAACTGATGTAGAATCGATGATCAAAAAAATTTGCGAAAAAGAATAAAGCTTTAAATTTTTTGCCGCCTCGAGTAATGCTCGAGGCGGCATCGTAAATTACCGGGTTGCACGGGTCACATTTTCTTCTGGTAAACAAAATTCTTCAGCTGGCAGTGGCTTCCCATAGAGATACCCCTGCGCATAAAAGCATCCCATCGACACAAGTAATTGCTCATCATCATGCGTTTCCACGCCTTCCGCAATAATTGAAAGTCCAAGTGTTTTCGAGAGATTCACAATAAAGCGCACAATCTCA
>CAUCWU010000078.1 GCA_958446555.1 uncultured Lachnospiraceae bacterium
CTGCACCATCTTTTTTCGGCTCTGCATCTTTCATTTTGGCACGGTAACAAATCATGCTTCATCGCGTCGATCATTGCATGCTTTGCCTTAACAAAACCTCTGCACTTTTGGAACACGTCAAGCATACCGACATCAAATTTTAAAATTGGCTTGATATTTAGCAGTCCACCAATAACAGCTGAAGTTGCAGAAACACGACCGCCTCTCTTTAAATACTCAAGTGTTTCCACTGCAATATATACGACTGTCTTTTCTCTGTATTTTTCTAGAGTCTCTTTTACTTCTTTGGCACTGCATCCTTGCTTGATCAGTTCAATTGCATCCAAAACACTTCGATGAAGCGGTGTTGCCACACGGCCATTGTCAACGACAAATACTCTTCCCTCATATTCATCCTCCTGGGCCAACATCGATGCTGTAGAACAGGAACCAGATAATCCACTGCTGATCGGTATGTATACGAGCTCATCATACTGTTTTAATGCCTCATCCCACATCTGCATCACTGCCTCTGGGGATGGCTGAGATGTGCTAACCTTTGCCTTTGTCTTCATCTTCTCGAAAAATTCAGCCTGTGTCAAATTCACATTTTCATAGTAACATTCATCATCAATATAAAACGGCATAGGCAGCACAAAAATTCCTTTTTCTTTTGCCTCTTCTGGCTTGATGCTGCTATGGCTGTCCGTCATAATGCCAACTGTTTTCAACGTATTTCCTCTCTTTTCCCATCTGTCTTCCTTTAAGCGCTTGACAGATAATTTGAGCTTGCCTTATAATAAAGTGTAATATGAGCGCAATATTCACTCTGGGGAAAAAGCTTTTCTCCCTATTATTTATTATAACATCTCACCCCAGTGAAAGAAAGTCTTATTTTGCGCAGAAATGAGGAAATTTTTATGAAGCATTACGATATTATTATTATTGGAGCTGGCCCAGGCGGTATTTTTTCCGCATATGAGCTGGCTACCAAGCGATCTGATTTAAAGATTGCTGTTTTTGAGGCAGGAAACCGTCTGGAGAAAAGAAAGTGTCCGATCGATGGAAATCATGTTACAAAATGCGTACACTGCAAGACCTGTGCGATCATGAACGGCTTCGGCGGTGCCGGTGCATTCTCTGATGGAAAGTATAACATCACCAATGAGTTTGGTGGCACTCTCTACGAGTACATTGGCAAAAAGGAAGCGACTGAGTTAATGGAATATGTTGATGAGATCAACATGGCTTACGGCGGTGAGGGAACTCGTCTATACTCCTCTGCAAACTCTAACTTCAAGCGTGTCTGTTTGCAGCACAATCTTCATTTACTTGAGGCATCGGTTCGCCATCTTGGAACTGACAAAAACTATGAGGTTCTCGGTAATCTCTACAATCTATTAAAGGATAAGGTTGACTTCTTCTTCTTAACACCGGTTCACGATGTCAAGATCTTGGACAATGGCAACTACGAGATCATTACCGACGACGAAACCTACACCTGTGAGAAGTGTATCATCTCTGTCGGTCGAAGCGGAAGCAAGTGGATGGAGCAGATCTGCCACAACTTGGATATTCCAACCAACTCTAGCCGTGTGGATATTGGTGTTCGTGTTGAGCTCCCAGCTGAAGTCTTTGCACCAATCACAGACGAGCTGTATGAGAGTAAAATTGTTTACCAGACAGAAAAGTATCAGGACCGTGTTCGTACCTTCTGTATGAATCCAAAGGGAGCCGTCGTTACTGAGAATACCAACGGTATCATCACGGTAAACGGTCACAGCTACGAAAATCCTGCCCTTCACACCAAGAATACCAATTTTGCCCTTCTTGTATCCAAACACTTTACCGAGCCTTTCAAGGACAGCAATGAGTACGGTGAGAGCATTGCCCGTCTGTCTAACATGCTTGGCGGCGGCGTTATGGTTCAGCGTTTTGGAGATTTGATCCGCGGTCAGCGAAGCAATCCAAAGCGTATTGCAGAGTCTTTCCTGACACCAACACTTGATGCCACCCCAGGTGACTTAAGTCTTGTTATGCCAAAGCGTATTCTTGACGGCATCATCGAGATGATCTATGCACTCGACAACATCGCTCCTGGCACTGCAAACGATGACACCCTTCTCTATGGAGTTGAGGTTAAGTTCTACAACATGGAAGTTCAGATTGACAATCATCTTGAGACTAGCCATAAAAACTTATTCGTAATTGGTGACGGAAGTGGCGTTACCCATTCTCTGTCCCATGCATCTGCAAGTGGTATCTATGTTGCCCGCTATTTACTTGGTGAGTAATCACACTTTGAATTGAATTTATAAAACAAAAACCCGTTCTTCCTAAAAATAGGAGATCGGGTTTTTATAAAAATATTAATAAGTCAAATTTTGAATAAAGTACAAAAGCAAAAATACTCAAACTCTTTAGAGAAATTTTTGAAAAATCATTTTGCCTAATTCTATTAATTTACTCCGATTTCAACAGTGCCTGGTAGATATCTCTTTTGCTGACACCGCGATCCTTTGCGACCTGCTTCATCGCTTCCTTTCGATCCATATCAGCATACAAAGCCATATGCTCTTCTATTGTCATCTCTTCCCATGACTGCTGCTTTTCTTTCTTTAACTGTTCGATGCTTGCACCCTCAATGACTAGCACACACTCGCCTCTCGGCTCTTCCTCGTTCTGATAATGAGCAAGTGCCCCCTCAAGCGTATTGGCATAGACAGTCTCATGCTTTTTGGTCAGCTCACGACAGATGCGAACCTCTCTTTGTCCAAGTGTCTGCACCAGTTCTTCGAGCGTCTTAATGAGACGATGCGGAGCCTCATAAAGAATGATCGTTCTCGTCTCGTCCTTTAACTCCTCCAAAATCTGTGCGTGCTCTTTTTTATCAGCCGGGAGAAATGCCTCAAAGGCAAATCGTCTTGTTGAGAGACCTGACATCGTAAGAGCAGTGATGCAGGCTGCCGGTCCTGGAAGTGATGTCACTTTGATTCCAGCCTCGTAGCATTTTTGCACCAAAACCTCGCCTGGATCCGAAATACCTGGTGTTCCCGCATCAGTAATGCAGGCGATATTTTTTCCCTGCTGCATCAGTCCAACCAAATAGTCTGCCTTGTCATACTTATTGTACTCATGATAACTTGTCATCGGCGTATGAATCTCAAAATGATTGAGTAGCTTTTGGCTGTTTCTTGTATCCTCTGCCGCAATGAGGTCAACTTCCTTCAAGGTGCGCAGCACACGAAATGTGATATCCTCAAGATTTCCAATCGGCGTTGCGCACAGATAAAGCATTCCTGCCATGTTTTTATCCTTTCTTCTGAAACAAAATTCGTTTCTTAGTCCTGTTTAAATCCTTCCATGAATCCTCTTAATCTGATCACTCTCGTTTCCAGCTTCATCAAACAAAAACAGAGGTTCCTCGACGCGAACCTGCGTATTGCCACCTTTCATCCCCTCGATCAGCACAAGATTGGCCTGTGCAGATGGCTTTGGATAAACCATGCAAAGTCGTCTTGGCGACATGCGATATTTTGCCATCAAACAGATGATATCCGAAAGACGATATGGGCGATGCACCATATACATGCGTCCGCCTGGAACAAGCACATTTGCGCCTTCACGAATCACGTCTTCTAAGCTACACAAAATCTCATGGCGTGATACAGCTTTACTGTAATCGCCACCGACAAGTCCACTTCCACCTGCCATATACGGCGGATTGACTGTGACCACCTGAAAGGCACTTCTTCCAAAAAGCGCCTTTGTATCCTTTAAATCACCGCAGACAATCGACACCTTTTCTTCAAGGTGATTGATGGCAACGCTTCTCTTCGCCATCTCGGCGACCTCTTCTTGGATTTCAAGCCCAGTAAAATGAAGTCCCTTTGTCTTTGCCGTCATCAAAATCGGAACCACACCGGTTCCTGTACAAAGATCCAGTACCTTCTCACCCTCAAAGGCTTTGGCAAACCAAGACAAAATCACAGCATCCACACCATAGCAGAAACGTCCAGGATGCTGGATTAGCTTAAGCCCATCCCGCTCCAAATCATCCAGACGTTCACCTGGTTTCAGCTCACTTGTCATTTAGCTTAGACCTTCCTTCCCTCTTATCCAGCTTGTCCAAATCCTCAAGCTCCTTTAATTCCTTATCCGACAGCTGTGACTTGTCCTTTCTTCTATGAGGGCGAAACTTTAACTGTGAAGCCTTGTACTCGCGAATTTCCTTCTCATCCTTATTCACTGTGACAATGACCTTTACCTCCTGACGAAGAACACTGACACTTGAAACCTCGCCCTTTAAGCCATCATCAGTCGTCACATAATCACCGACACTTGGAAGCTTACTGTTTAAATACTCGTAGGTTTCTTCCTCGTTCTTTAAACAGCACATGAGTCGCCCACAGACACCTGAGATCTTTACTGGATTCAAGGACAGGTTCTGCTCTTTTGCCATCTTGATTGATACAGGTACAAACTCAGACAGGTACGAATTACAGCAGAGCGGACGTCCACAGCTGCCGATTCCACCGATAATCTTTGCCTCATCGCGCACACCAATCTGACGAAGCTCAATACGGGTGCGAAATACCGATGCCAAATCCTTTACCAGCTCACGAAAATCCACTCTTCCATCTGCTGTAAAATAAAAAAGAACCTTATTGTTATCAAATGTGTACTCGGCATCGATTAACTTCATGTCCAGTCCATGCTTTGCAATTTTTTCCTGGCAGATCTTAAAGGCATCCTTTTCTTTCTGTCTGTTTTCATCTGCAATCTTGTCATCCTCAGGTGTCGCAATGCGAAGAACAGGCTTTAATGGCTGAAATACCTTCTCCTCCTCCATCTCTTTTGCACCGAGCACGACATAACCGTACTCTACACCTCTTGCTGTCTCTACAATCACATGCATTCCCGTCGTGATATCCATATCAAGCGGATTAAAATAATACACCTTTCCGGCTCTGCGGAAACGCACACCGATAACCTTTATCATAATACTTCCAAACCTTTCCTATTTCTGGCACTCTCTGATCGTCAGCCACAAAAGCTCCAGCGTCAGCTGGAAATTTACATTTGCGTCCAGTCTGGCTGACGCGGTATTAATCGCCTCTAATATGCGGTTGATCTGATCATAACCACATGTCTGAGCAACCTTACTGATTGCGCGGTACTCCTCTGCAAAAATCAGAAGATTCGGGTCTCTCGTCGCCTTAAAGATCAGAATATCACGGTACCACATCTGCATAAAACCAAAGCAATCCTTAATGCTAAGCTTATACTCCTCGAGCTTTGCAATGTTCTCAAGAAGCTCTGAAAATGGCATCTTTGAGGATGTCTTTAAAAGCAGCATAATCGTCTGAATCATTGAGATGAAATCATCCGACTGTGCTAACTTTAATCCCTTTCCAATATTGCCCTGAGAAAACTTCTCAAGTGTTGGAATTTTCTCCTCATCCACACCATTTGCTCTCATATAAGCGACAAAAGCGTCCGACTCGACCGGCTTCATATTTAACACAATACTTCTTGAAAGAATCGTCTCAAGCATTGATGCCGAGTTTGTTGTGAGGAGCAAAATAATGCCATAAGCCGGTGGCTCCTCAATCGTCTTTAACAACGCATTCTGTGCCTGTACAGATAACTTCTGTGCATCATCCACGATGTAAATCTTATATGGACTACAATATGGCTTAATCTGGATGTCTCCGATGATCTGATCTCGAACATCATCCACACCGATTACGGTTGGCTTCTCATGACCTGGGAAAATGACATCCGGATGATTGCCACTTAGAAATTGTGTGCAAGAATGACACACTCCACATGGCTGATCGCCATTTTTGTTCTGACATTCAAGTGTCTGAGCAAATGCTTTGGCTGCCGTCATCTTTCCAAGACCATCTTCTCCACTGATCACATAGCAATGCGATACTTTTCCAGAAGAGATTGCATGTAAAAAATGTTCCTTTATCTGTTCATTTCCGATTAATTCTGAAAAACCGCCTGTGCGCATATCAAAATCGCCTCCCATCGTAAACTATCCATTTTCTTTCTCTGTTGAACTGCATTTATCATAGCACAACTTTAGCAAATAGTCTAGCGATTTACAGCATCACCCATCCAAAGCACTTCTACCGAAAAGACATCTATTACTGCAAGCTTTGTGTAAGATAGCCCATGACTTCACTTAGGCAGTTCTCCATATCTTCATTTGAAAAACGTCTCATAATCTCAGCCGCCATCAAATTTTCCTCAGAAAAATCGGCCTGATCAGCAAGAAAACGTCTGCACATTTCCTCATATTTTGCTGTCTTTTGTGTACGCTCTCTTGCGATTGCGCGCTCTAAGCGAAGTCCATCCTCTACCTCAAGATACACCGGAATCATCGCTTCCTTTCCAAAATGATCGCGAAGCGGCAGATAGGATTCGAGGGTTCCGATTGTCATATAAACTGACGAATCATCAAACTGTCCATCATCAGCTGTCGCATAGATCCAGTCACCATATACAGTATGGTAAACACGCTTTTCGATGATTTTTCCCTCTTTCTCCATCTTCGCAATCTCCTCGTCTGTCACAAAGAAATATTCTCTTCCATTTTCTTCATGATCGCGGATTGGTCTTGTTGTATAGAGAATGATTTCCTTTGGTGCCGGCTTTAAAAGCTCTTTTACTTTTTTGTAAATCGTATCCTTTCCGGATGCACTCTTTCCCATAAAATATATAATCTTCATCTGTTTTCTCCACTTTGTCAATCTGGCATTATTTTATCACAAGAATATGTTCCCCAGTCTCATTCTCCATACCATAAAGCTCCATGCCACTGTCCTTATAGTAGTGGACAAGTGAAAGCAATTCTTCACTGATTTTTTCACCTGGCATTAAAAATGGACAGCCCGGTGGATAGACATAGACGGCCTCTGCGCTGATTCGCCCAATTGCCTTCTCAAACAAAACAGACTCTGTTTCGGCCTCGGCTGCCTTTGCTGGAATCATAGCCTGCTCTAGCTCTACAAAAACTGGTGATGCAAACATCTTCTTTTCTTCTAGGCAAAGACTCCCCTCTTCTAGTTCACGATTGATCTCGCTAAGAGCCGTCTCAAGACGAGAAAACCCTTCTTCAGTATCTGTCAGCATTGTCATCAAAATTACATAATCTGGCGCAGACATCTCTGGCTGAAGATGATATCGATCACGCAAAATTTCGTGCAATTTTCTTCCCGAATTTTTGTATCCTCTTACACCAAACACAATCTTTGTGTAATCCACAAAAAGATTTGCTCTGTCCCCAGACAGTCGATAATTTTGTGGCGATCGCTCCATCTCTGGATACAAAAACCAAAGCTTCGTCCATTCTTTGCTCTTTTGATAGAAAAGCTTCAAGCGATCTGTCAACTTATCTAGCTTGTCTCTTCCTTCTTGCTGCATATAACGCACACAGAGATCCATGTTCGCCATTAACAGATAGGACGGGCTTGATGTCTCAAAGATATGAAGGGCTCGCTCAATCTTTTTGATATCCACTCGGTCACTACAAATATGGAGTGCTGCGCTCTGTGTCAGACACGGAAGTGTCTTGTGAAGGCTCTGAATTACCAAATCTGCCCCTTCTTCTATCGCACTATGTGGAAGATTCTTCGCATACGGAAGATGTGCTCCATGTGCTTCATCAACAATCAAAATGCCGCCGTGTGCATGAACAACCTCGGCAATTGCACGAATATCTGATACCACTCCCTCATAGGTCGGTGACGTGAGGATAACATCTTCGATTTCTGGGGATTGCCTGTAGGCTTTATCCACATCATTGTGGATAACTTGGCCACTTATGCACAAGTTATCCACATTTTGGGGATAAATATAAACTGGTTTTAGCTCTCTTAGGATCATTGCATGTGCCACACTCTTATGTGTGTTTCTTGCAACCGCAACTGTCGCCCCCTTCTTGCAAGCGCCATAGATTGCTGCCAAAATTCCACAAGTAGAACCGTTCACTATGTAGTAGGATCTTTTCGCACCGACAGCCTGTGCCATGCGATCCATTCCTTCTTTTAGCATTCCCTCAGCGTGATGCAAATCATCAAATCCATCAATCTCTGTAATATCAACATCGTATGGATTCAAAATCCAGTCCACTTGTCTTTTATGCCCCGGCATATGAAATGGATAGGCATCACTTTTTGCATAGTTTTTCAACTTTTCGTAAATTGATTGCTCTTGCATGTTTTCCTCCCGTCTCAATCGTTTCAGTCATGTTCCCTTTCATTTTTCTATTTATCACTTATTCAAACTGCAATTTCTACTTCAATCAGTATCTTTCTTTTCAAGTTGCAATTATAAGTTTGGTTATGATTTCCGATATCCACTCTCCCAGTCAACTACATTGACCATCGGGGTATGATTTAAAAACGCTTTTAGATTCTCTGCGCAGATTTTGGCTACGTTATCCTCAACCTGCGGTGCATGACCAAAACTTATCCCCGAAATATGAGGAGTTATCAACACATTCTTCATTCCCCATAACGGATTATCTGATGGCAGTGGCTCTGGATCAGCCACATCGAGCACAGCTCCGAGCAAATGTCCATTTTCAAGAAGCTTAATCAAATCTGGCTGCACAATCAGACTTCCTCTTCCGACATTGACAATCAACCCACCTTTTTTCATTTTTTGCATTCTTTTTTCATTTAACAGGTGAATCGTCTTCTCTGTCTTTGGCAAGCATCCGATTACAATATCTGCTTGTTCTAGTTTTTTGTCAAGCGCATCAAGTGTATCAACCTCGTCAAAATATTGTACTTCTTTTCTATCAGTTCGTCTAATACCAATCGTATAAACGTCAAATGCCTTCAATCGCTTTGCGACATTAGTACCGATATCTCCGGTTCCAAGAATCAATGCTGTCTTTCCCATTAGCGCCT
>CAUCWU010000079.1 GCA_958446555.1 uncultured Lachnospiraceae bacterium
ATTCATCCCCGCCCGACTATGTCGGACGAGGTTTTCTGCGGAGAACTGGATAAATGTTGTTTGATGTATTGATAAAGCATCTTATAGTCCAATAGGGGTTCATTATCCAAATCCTCAAAATTGATTGAAATAATCTGTTCAGGATCAATTCCAGTTGACAAAAGCTTGTTTTGATATTGTTCCAATAATACTGACTTGCCACAACGTCTAATTCCCGTTACAACCTTAATGATTTGTTCATCTTTCCATGCCCAAAGTTGATTCAAATATTCTTTTCGCTCTACCATGTTACATACCTCCTTTTTCCTAATATAGCATATAATACCAAAAAATTCAAAAAATATTCCCATTCGGGAAAATATTTTATAAAACACTCAAATATTTTCCTAAATGGGAAAAGTATGGAAATAAAAAGTGCTGTGAAGCTTACGGTCGAGTAAAGTTTGCTTTCTCTCGTTCAAGCTCAGCATGTAATTGCCGTAGGGTCCATTTTTGATTGGTTGGCGTGAGAACCGCCTTCAAATCGATCTGGACCTTGCGGCTTTTTAATTGAAACAGCATGCGGTTAAGGTGTTTTTCACTCAGATCGCAGAAAATAAGGATGCTGTCGCCAGAGTCAGGGGAAAGGTTAAGGTTGTCTGTTCGGGCTATTTCATTTGCCCCGGTGGCTACAGTAGCTGTGCTTTGAACTTTTCCAGATGCAATCGCATCTAGCGTTTCATCGTAGAGGCTTGCATCTGCGTAGACGATGCGAAGCTTCATATTAGAAGCAAGTCGTTCAATTTCTCTTGTATTTTCAATTTGGTAGCAGATTAGTTTTTCCATAAGAAGTTGTAAAATCCTTTCAAATTTTTGAATTCGCAGAAGTTAGGCTTAATTATTAGAGTCTAGCTTTTTTAGTATACGAAAAATAAAAATAAGATACAAGTTTATCGACGAAAGATTTTATAAAAACCACTTGACAAATACCTAGTGGGGGTATATAGTAAAGATACCCCAATGGGGTATATAAAACAATAAGAACCACAAAAACAGAGGAATGCCATGGGGACGGGGGAACGCGGCCCTTTAGGGCCACTTGCCCTGTCCCCGTGGCTATCAGAAAGGAAACAACATGTGCGAAAATTGTAAAGAACATGATGATCATATAGAAACAGCAGATTGTGGACATGAGTCCCCTGTCTGTCCCCACTGCAGCGGTAAGATGACGCAGCGGGATGAGAAACAAAAAAAGCTTCTCCAAAATCGCCTCAGACGAATCGAGGGTCAGGTGCGCGGTTTGCAGGCGATGCTAGAGCAGGATGCCTACTGCAACGATATTTTGGTACAGTCGGCAGCTGTCAGCGCAGCGTTAAATTCGTTTAACAGAGAGCTTTTGGATAGTCACATCCGTCATTGTGTGGCAAGAGACATCCGCGAGGGTAAGGATGAAGTCATCGATGAGCTGATGGGGACACTCAAAAAACTAATGAAGTAGAGAAAGGGGCATTTTTTATGGAACAATACAATGTGACAGGCATGAGCTGTGCCGCCTGCAGCACGAGAGTCGAGAAGGCTGTCTCCAAGGTGCCAGGTGTCAGTGCATGCTCAGTCAGTTTACTTACCAACTCGATGGGTGTTGAGGGCAGTGCCAGTCCGGACAGCATCATCGCAGCAGTTGAGGCAGCCGGATATGGGGCATCGCTTAAAGGAGCGTCTACAAGTGCATCAGTAAATCACTCAGCAGAGGAAGACGCACTTGCAGATAAGGAGACTCCAGTATTAAAGAGAAGATTGATTGCGTCAATCGGATTTTTGGTTGTCCTTATGTATTTTTCAATGGGACATATGATGTGGGGCTGGCCGCTTCCGGCATGGTTTGATGGAAATCATGTGGCGATGGGACTCGTTCAGATGATTTTAGCAGCGATTGTTATGGTGATTAATCAGAAGTTTTTCATCAGCGGTTTTAAGAGCCTGTGGCATCGCGCCCCAAACATGGATACACTGGTTGCACTTGGTTCAATGGCATCGTTTGTCTGGAGTGTAATCGCACTGTTTTTAATGACCGATGCGCAGCTGCACGGCGATATGGACGGTGTGATGCGCTATATGGACGAGTTCTATTTTGAGTCAGCAGCGATGATTTTGACACTGATCACAGTCGGAAAAATGCTCGAAGCTCGCTCAAAAGGAAAGACGACCGATGCGTTAAAGAGTCTGATGAAGCTTGCACCAAAGCAGGCAACTTTAATCATCAACGGAAAAGAAACGATTGTTCCAATCGAGCAGGTCAAAAAAGGTGATATCTTTGCTGTTCGCCCGGGCGAGAGTATTCCGGTTGACGGTATTGTGACAGAAGGATCAAGTGCAGTCAATGAGGCTGCGCTGACAGGAGAGAGCATTCCAGTCGATAAGACAGTCGGCGATCAGGTGTCAGCTGCAACGATCAATCAGTCTGGTTATCTTCGCTGTGAGGCATCCCGTGTTGGAGAAGATACGACACTTTCTCAGATCATTAAGATGGTCAGCGATGCGGCAGCGACAAAGGCACCGATTGCAAAGGTAGCTGATAAGGTATCCGGCGTGTTTGTGCCAGTTGTTATCAGCATTTCTCTTGTCACACTGATTGTCTGGCTGCTTCTTGGCAAAGAGTTTGCCTATGCACTTGCGCGAGGCATCTCTGTTCTTGTCATCAGTTGCCCATGTGCACTAGGACTTGCAACTCCAGTTGCGATCATGGTCGGAAACGGACTTGGCGCAAAGAATGGAATCTTGTTTAAGACAGCAGTTTCGCTAGAAGAGACCGGAAAGGTTCAAATTGTCGCACTCGATAAAACGGGAACCATCACAAACGGAACACCAAAGGTAACAGATATCGTACCGGCAGAGGGTATCTCTGAGAGTGAATTGTTAAGCCTTGCGTTTGCGCTAGAGGCAAAGAGTGAGCATCCGCTTGCAAAAGCAATCGTTGAGGAAGGAAAGAGTAAGAAGTTTGACCAGACAAGCCTGCAGGCAGATGAGTTTAGTGCCCTTCCGGGAAATGGACTAGAGGGAACGGTAAATGGTCATCATATCCTTGGTGGAAGTGTTTCCTTTATCACTAGAAAAATCGCTGTCAGTGCTTCGGATAGACAAAAGGCAGAAACTCTTGCCGAGAGTGGAAAGACACCACTTTTGTTTGCAAAAGACAAGCAGTTTTTGGGTATCATTGCTGTTGCCGACACGATCAAAGAGGATAGCCCAAGAGCAATCAAAGAGCTTCAAAATATGGGCATTCGCGTGGTCATGCTGACAGGAGACAATGAGAGAACAGCCCGTGCAATCGGCGCTCAGGCTGGTGTGGATGAAGTTATTGCAGGTGTTCTCCCAGAGGGAAAAGAGCAAGTGATTCGTGCCCTAAAGGAAAAGGGAAAGACGGCAATGGTCGGAGATGGCATCAACGATGCGCCGGCATTAACAAGAGCCGACATCGGAATTGCAATTGGTGCGGGTGCCGATGTCGCAATCGATGCAGCCGATGTTGTACTGATGAAGAGCAATTTGACAGATGTTGCAGCAGCAGTTCGTTTGAGCCGAGCATCACTTCGCAATATTCACGAGAATCTCTTCTGGGCATTTATCTATAATATCATCGGAATCCCGCTTGCAGCAGGTGTGTATGCGCATTGGGGACTGCTATTAAATCCGATGTTTGGTGCAGCTGCAATGAGTCTTTCAAGCTTTTGCGTTGTATCAAATGCACTGCGGCTTAATTTCTGCCGCCTGTATGACGCAAGTCATGACAGAAAAAGAAAAAATACAATTGAAGGTTGCCTGATCGAAAAGAAGACAGTTGAAGAAAATCTTGATGAATTTTCAAAGACAATCGACGGGCAGGGAAAGGAAGAAACCATGACAAAGACAATGAAAATCGAAGGAATGATGTGTGGACACTGCGAGAATCGCGTAAAGAAGGCATTAGAGGCAGTGGCTGGTGTAGAGAGCGCAGTTGTAAGCCACGAGGCAGGTACAGCAGTTGTGACACTGAGCAGTGAGGTTGCAAATGATGTATTGAAGAAGGCTGTTGAAGACCAGGATTATACCGTTAAGGGAATCGAATAATATTAACGAACCTTGAGGCTAAGCGAGCCATAGGAAGGTGGTAAGTGGCACATCTTTGTGTGCCACTTACCACCTTCCTATGGCTCGCTCCTTGTTTTCTGCTAAATAGACTAAAAAAGCTCTGCTTTTGATGAATTGATTTAATACATTTTACATATAAAAACCGCCTGATAAAAAAATAAATGTCACAAAACTGACAATTCTTCACACAAAACTGATAGCGATACTGACACTTTTTCTGTATAATGAGGATACATTAAAGAACTTGAGCAGCTCAATCAAAATGTACGGAGGTATGAATATGAAGAAAAAAATGTCATTTGTTATGGCCGGTATGATGGCGGTTTCATCAATGTCGCTTGGTTCAGTGGCAACTTTTGCAGAGGAGCCGTATACGGTAAAAATCGTCTGTGTTGGAGATGCAACAACAGAAGCGTGCGAAGAGGTATCCAAGGCGGTTTCTGAAATCACAATGGAAAAATACGGCGTAAACGTAGAATTGGTTCGCCTGAGCTATGGTTCCTTCCAGCAGGAAGTTAATTTGATGCTTGCATCTGGTGAGAAGCTTGACCTGTTCCCGAACTTCTCCTTTACCACAATGTCAGCTTCTGCAACTGGACAGATCATCCCGCTCGGTGATCTTCTTGCAGAATATGGTCAGGATATCTTAGATGTTGTTCCAGAGGAGGACTGGGGCGTAGAGACCTTCGGTGGGCAGATTTATGCAGTTCCGAACGGAAAGGAACATGCTGAGGGCTTTGGCTTTGTCTGCAGAACCGATATGTTAGAGGCACTTGACTATGATATCGATTCGATTAAGACAGATGAGGACGTAGAAGGTTTGTTAGCAGCAGTAAAAGAAAAGTATCCAGATGTTTACCCGTTGGTTTCGGATAACGGACAGATGAACTACTATATGGGTCATAAGGATGATTTGGGCGGAGACTTCGGCGTACTCGTTGACTGTATAGAGGAAAACTATACAGTTGAAAACTGGTATGAATCTGATGAATTTTATAAGCTTGCTGAGAGAAGATACAACTGGGCACAGGCAGGCTACATTATGCCAGATGCAGAGACAAATACACAGAATGCGTATGATCTGATCGGTGCAGGAAAGGCATTTGGCTATTATGGCAATACAAAGCCAGGTATTGAGAGTGAGTGGGCAAGAAAGGCTGGAGTCGATATGACAATGATTGAGATTGCAAGCCCTTACAGAACGTCTTCAACTGGTATGAACTGCTGGTTTATTGCACATAACTCTGAGCAGCCTGACAAGGCGATGATGGTATTGAATGAGATGAGATGCAATCCCGAGGTTAGCGAGCTAGTAATCAATGGTATCGAGGGTGAGCATTATGTAAAGAAAGGTGATGTTTTGACATATCCAGAGGGCGTTGATGCTTCTAATACAACCTATTCCTCAGCAGGCTGGGTATGGCCGAATGAGTTTATCTCCACTCCGTGGGAGGCAGATGGTCCAGATATTTGGAAGGATACCGAAGAGTTCAACGACATTGCACTTATGTCTGTTGCATTTGGTTTTAACTGGAACAGTGAAGACGTCATGACAGAGATTACCGCATGTTCGAACGTAAAAGCAAAATATGAAAATGCACTCTTTTGCGGTGCACTTGATCCTGCTACTACAATTCCGAAGTTTGTTGAAGAACTGAAGGATGCGGGCGTTGATGATATTATAGCTGAAAAGCAGCGTCAGCTGGATGAATGGCGCAGTGAGCAGAACTGATATCGCTTAAGATGCTCTAAATAGTAGCTATTTACACAGACGATGTTGCCATTTATGCAGCATCGTCTGCTTATTTCAGGATTAAGAAAGGAAGTGCAAGCTATGGCGGGGGTGAAATATGTGAAAATAAAAAAAATGAAGAGATTTCTCCCAATCTATCTAATGATGATTCCAGGATTTCTTTATCTGATCATCAACAATTACATTCCAATGTTTGGCATTATTGTCGCCTTCAAAAATTATAATTATTCATTGGGAATTTTCGGGAGCAAATGGAACGGACTGAAAAATTTCAAATTTTTGTTTAAAACAAAGGATGCCTTTACAATTACAAGAAATACCCTCGTGTATAATGCTGTATTCATTATTCTTGGCAATTCTCTTGGAATTTTGATTGCCATTTTACTGAATGAAATTCGGAGTAAAATGGCGAAGAAAACCTATCAGACCATTATTCTTCTTCCGTTTCTACTTTCGATTGTGATTGTAAGCTATATTGTATACGGTATTTTTAGCACAGAATTCGGTATTGCCAATCATATGCTTACCTCCCTTGGAAAGGATCGGATATCTTGGTATTCAACTCCAAAATATTGGCCATTTATTTTGACATTTATTAACCTGTGGAAAAACATGGGATATAATACAGTTTTGTATTATGCTACATTGATTGGAATTGATGTCAGCTATTACGAGGCAGCCGTGGTGGATGGCGCCTCTAGATGGCAGAGAATCCGATACATCACGATCCCTTCTCTGATTCCGACCATCACGATTATGGTATTGATGGCAATTTCCAGAATCTTCTATTCTGATTTCGGCTTATTTTATCAGGTACCGTTAAACAGCGGACCGCTTATTGATGTGACTAATACCATTGATACATATGTATACCGAGGACTTCGTGAAAATAGTAATATTGGTATGTCTGCGGCAGCTGGTTTGTATCAGTCGGTTGTCGGATTTATTATGGTAATTGCAGCGAATACACTAGTCAAACGTATGGGCAATGGCAATGAATTGTTTTAAAGGAAGGGTGGAAATTTATGGTAGAAAAAAATAAAATGTTTCAGCTTTTTGCAAATTTGTTCATGTGCATCCTCTGCGTTCTGTGTATTTTGCCGTTCATGCTTCTGTTTGCATCTTCTCTTACCAATGAGAGAACGCTGATTCAGGATGGATATCGGTTTTTTACAACGAAAATAGACTTTGCAGCATATAAATACATTTTTGTTGATACCGATTCGATTCTCAGAGGATATGGTGTTTCCGTACTGGTTACAGTAGTAGGAACAGTAACCAATTTGGTGATTACTACATTATTTGCGTATCCGCTCTCCATGAAGGAGCTGCCTGGAAGAAGATTTCTCTCTTTTTTCTTATTCTTTACGATGCTTTTTAATGGAGGACTGATTCCTACTTATATTATGTGGACGCAGTTCTTCAAAATCAAGAATACGATTTGGGCGCTCCTGATTCCGAATCTTTTGATGGGTGCATTTTATGTAATTATGTTGAGAACGTATTTTACAAGCAGTATTCCTGGAGAAACCATTGATGCAGCCCGTATAGACGGTGCATCAGAGGTCCGTATTTTAGGAAAAATTGTACTGCCGATGTCAAAGCCCATTCTCTCAACTCTTGCACTATTTGTCGGACTGAACTATTGGAATGACTGGGTAAATGGTATGTACTATATCAATGATGATAAGTATTACAGCATTCAGCTTCTGTTGAACAGAATGTTATTAGATACACAGTTTTTGATGTCCAATGCGAACAATAAGTATGGTAATATAGATACATCACAGCTACCCTCCACAGGTATTAAAATGGCGATTGCCGTTATGGGTGTATTGCCGGTGTTAATTATATATCCGTTTTTACAAAAATATTTGGTAAAGGGTATTACGATTGGCGCGGTAAAGGGCTAAGTAACTTTTAAACGAGAAAGGAATGGGAAAAATATGATTTACGAAAAAATAAGCAGAGAACGTGTAAATGGATTTCTTCATGCAGTCGGAAGAACAATTCAAAACGGAAATAATGAGGAAATTTTGCTGACTGGCTGGGGGCTGGGAAACTGGCTGAACCCGGAAGGGTATATGTGGAAATCAGGTGAGGTCTCTTTTTCAAGGGGACGAGAAGCAGAAAAGAGTATTCGAGAGCTGGCAGGAGAGGAATACGCACAGAAATTCTGGAAACAGTTTCGCGCCAACTATATTACGAAAAAGGATATTGAAAAGATGGCAGAATTTGGCTATAATTCTGTTCGAATTCCGATTAATTGGCGACTGTTTATGGAAGAGAGACCTGGAGAAATCATTTGGAAGGATGAAGGATTTGCGCTTTTAGATAACTGTATTCAGTGGTGCAGGGAGTATAAACTCTATGCATGGATTGATCTTCATGCCGCACCAGGAGGACAGACAGGTTCTAACATCGATGATTCTGAGGATGATCTGCCGCGTCTGTTTATGAATGACGATTATTATAAGAAGGGGCTGGCACTTTGGAGAGAACTTGCAAATCGGTACAAGGATGAATGGATTGTAGGAGGTTATGACCTGCTCAATGAGCCGATTATGCCAAATGATGGGAATACCTTTGATCAGTATATTCCGAAACTAAAGCAATTCTATCATGATGCGATTCGTGAAATCAGAAAGGTTGATGCCAAACATATGGTTTCGCTGGAGGGACAACACTGGGCAACGACGGCAACGATTTTTGATGAACCTTATGATGAAAATATGGTATTG
>CAUCWU010000080.1 GCA_958446555.1 uncultured Lachnospiraceae bacterium
TGGTGTTTTACAAATGGTGTCTATAACTCCACAAGCGGACTCTTCCAGGGGAGCGGCCACACCGAAGTAACAATGGCAGTCGATGCGACCAGGCTGTGGGTCTTTCGCTTTGCAACCCTCTTTGTGTGTGAGCACTGGCTCCATATGGGTGTAAGAAGCATCTGGTATAGTGTCGTCGTCAGCAATGCGCTGTCGGCCGCAATTTTATATCTGGTTTATCGCACCGGGTTGTGGAAGAAAAAGCGTGGGTGAACTTAGAATAGAAAGGAAGACAAAAAATGAGCTACCAACTAGCAATATTTGATTTGGACGGAACCATTCTTGATACATTGGAAGATTTGAAGGAGAGTACAAATGCAGCACTTGCCGCAAACGGCTATCCGGCGCGCACATTAGATGAAGTGCGCCGCTTTGTCGGAAATGGCATCGGAAAGCTGATCGAGCGCGCCGTGCCAGCAGGTACATCTTCTGAGGCAACGGCAAAGACACTTGAAAGCTTTAAAAAGCACTATGGTGAACATTGTGCTGATCACACAAAGCCATATGATGGCATTCCAAAGCTTCTTTCTAATTTAAAAAAGAAGGGTATTCAGACAGCAGTTGTCTCCAATAAGGCAGATTTTGCTGTTCAGGAGCTGTGCAACCAGTATTTTCCGGGCGCATTTGATTTTGTGGTTGGAGAGCGCGAGGGCATTCGAAGAAAGCCATGCCCAGACAGTGTTTTTGAAGTGCTAAAGACATTGAAAAAGACAGCTGATGAGTCTGTCTATATTGGAGATTCCGATGTAGATGTCGAGACAGCAAAGCAGGCAGGGATGGATGGCATCTTTGTCAATTGGGGATTTCGTGGACGAGAGTTTCTGCTAGAGCATGGTGCAGAAGTCATCGTTGACACACCACAGGCGTTGGAAGAGAAGTTGTTGCAAAATTGATAAACATAGTATTTGAAGCTATCAAGGATGGAAAAAATGTTGCATGTTAGTGCTAATTTTGTATCCATGTGACTTGATAAATAAAAATAGAAAAAGGAATGAGTGGGAAAGAAGGGGCTGATAGAAAATGGCAGTTACAGCAAAAGATGTTGCAGAGGCATGTGGCGTGTCTCGTATTACTGTAAATCGTGCACTCAGTGGAACTGCGAGTGTGAAGCCAGAAACGCGAAAAAAAATTTTGGCAAAGGCGCAGGAGATGGGCTATGTGCCAAATTTAATTGCACGAAGTCTTGTCAACGGAAAAAGTAAAATGATTGGCATTGTTGTCTCTGATGTAAAAAATTTGTATTTTTCAGAGATCATTGATGCAATCACACATCGGGCAAGACAGCGCGGCTATATGGTTTGTACTTGTACACATGATAGTGATAAAGAGGAAGAACGTCATCTGATTGAGATGATGAAGGGCTATTGTGTGGATGGTTTGATCTTAAACTGTGTCAATAATGGGGAAGACTTTCAGCAATGGTTGGATAATCTTGGAATGAAGTATGTGATACTGGGATACCAATTACTTGCTGGAAGTTATACGGTTGGTGTTAACGAAAACAAATCGGCAAAAGATGTGGTGCGATTTTTAAAAGCACACGGATATAATAAGCAAGTATTTGTTGCACCGCCTCTGTATGGGGAAGATGGTGATATCAATATTCCACATTATCAGAGAGTATCTGGATTTGAGGAGGAAGCAAAAAAGCAGGGATGTGAGTATCACGTTTTGTATGGAAATGATACTGACGAGCAAGCATTAGCGTTTCTAAAGAATAATATAGGGGAAAAGCCAGCAGTATTGTGTTCAGCAGAGATGTATGCAATCCCTTTGCAAAAATTCTTGAAGAAAAATGGATACCGTAGTCCAAGAGATTACGGTCTTATGACCTATGATAGACTGATGTATCGCTTCTGGAATGAGGAGGCAATTGCAGCTGTTGATAATCATGCTGATCAAATTGGAATCAGCGTTGCAGATGCGATTATTGACCGAATTGAGGGAAAAGAGATTCCAAAAGATATTGAAGTTTCATATGATTTGGAAGAGGGAAAATCTCTTTAATATATATGAATAGGGCAAGAAAGCGAAAACAGCCATGGAAACAGGAGGTAGCGCACTTTTAGTGCTATGTATCTTGTTTCTGTGGCTGTTTTTGTGTGAATAACTTTCTATGTAAAAAATGCAAATAAAATCTAAAAAAACAGTTGACAAATTGTGAAAAAAGATTATAATTGGAAACATAGATAAATGATCACGTGAACATTTCAACGGAAATGTGCAAAATGCACAAACACTAAAACTCTGCCCTTTTATTGACAGAGGATTATTTAAGGAGGATTTTTTGCTATGAGAAAACAGATTTCTTTTGCCGTTGCCTTGAGTATGGTTATGACGTCCGGAATTGCAACTGTTGCCAATGCATCAGAGAGCGAGAAGACAAACATTGTATTCTGGAACAGTTGGACTGGTGGTGACGGTGACACACTCGAGGCTCTTGTCAATAAGTTTAATGAGGAAAGCGATACAGTACATGTAGAGATGACACGTACAACATCCTTCTCCGATATGCTTCAGACTAGCCTTCCGACTGGAGAAGCAGCAGATCTTGTTCTTTTAAGCACCAATGAGATTACTCGTTATAAGAGTTATCTTCGTTCAATGGATGATATTTGGGAAAATACAGGCTTAAAGGAAGAGGACTTCTCCCCAGCTTATTTGAACATGTGCTACAATGATGACACACTTTATGCAATTCCTTTCCAGATTAGTACTTATATGATGTACTACAATAAGGATCTGTTTGAGCAGGCAGGCATTGAGGAAGTTCCAACCACATTTGATCAGTGGACAGAGGCAGCAGAAAAGATTAGTGCATTGTCTACCGATGACAATCCGATCTATGGTTCTGGTTTATTCTATTGTTACAATGGACAGAACCAGTCAGTCATTCAGCGTTTTGGAACCGACTATATGATTACGGGAAATGAAGAAGATGGATTCAAGGCAAATCTTCTTGACAATCAGGCATTTGCAGATGCAATGATTTGGATGAAGAATCTGTATGACAATGGCTACAATCCACAGGAAATTGATATCGACTCCATGATGGCAGCAGGTCAGATTGGCTTGATGACCAACGGTGGATGGCTAAAGGGTACACTGGATGCATCTGGTGTTAATTATGGAATTGCAAGTCTTCCAACTGTTACCGGTGAGGATCAGAAGGAATACGCACTTGGCGATATGTCCAGCTTTATGATAACAACCTCAGCTACAGATGAGACTGCAAAGGCTGCAGAAGAGTTTATTAACTGGTGGATGACAGGAACTGGTCTTGAGGCTTGTGAGACAACACAGGATGTTGATTATAGCAATGTGACACCAAATACTGAGTGGTCTGTTTCTATGTGCTATCTGAATGCATATCTACCGACCGTTAACAGCGACGAGTATCAGGCAGTTGATGTTTTAGTAGATCTGACACCAAGCGATACTGCTCAGGTACAGATGTTTACCGCACCAGGAACATTATTCTACAGTGATGCAGCAAGCTGCCAGGGTGACTATGTAGAAGATTGGGTATTCAATGGACCAACTGATCCGACTTATGATGATGTTCAGGATTTCTTTGCTGATTATCAGGCAGATTTGGAAAGCTATATTTCTGATTATTATGATTGATCCGGTATGACTGGTATGATCGGGTGATCAAAGGCGTGGGGATGCCGGAATGATCCGGTATCCCTTTTGCTTTATCAAAATGGCGCTTTTGAGAACAGATCATGGCCTTAACTGTAGAAGGGAGAGCACTATCATGACTGCAACTGGAAAAAAGAAAACCATATCCATAGAAAAAAGGCGTGCCAGAACAGCGTATCTGTTTCTTGCACCGGCAGCAATTTTGCTGATTGTATTCTGTATCATTCCACTAATTGCATCTTTCTATATCAGTACGCAAAAGATGGGTGTTGATTTGTCTGCTGCTGAATTTGTTGGTTTTGATAATTATAAGAAAATTGTCAGTGACAGACGTTTTTGGCAGAGTGTTGGTATTACATTGAAATATACAGCGGTTGAGATTCCACTGCAGATGATCATTGGCGTGGTACTGTCTGCACTGCTTGCAAAAAATACAAGAAAAAATAAAATTTTTAGAAGTATCTATTTCCTTCCAGTTATCGCATCTGCGGTAACCGTAGGTGTTACTTGGCAGTTGGTTCTTCACTCCAATATTGGTATTTTCACCTACTGGTTAAAGCTTCTTGGTTTTTCAGACGTTAACCTGTTAAATAATACAGGATCTGCAATCTTTGTTGTTGTGTTTGTTGCAATCTGGAAAACCTTTGGTATTTCAACAATTATTCTTGTGGCAGCAATCCAAAATATTCCAGAGTCCTTATATGAGGCATCCTCAATCGATGGAGCAGGAAAACTCAGCCAGTTCTTCCATGTTACACTGCCAGGTATTATGCCATCCTTCTGGTTTTTACTGATGACCCGTATCATTGGTTCTTTGCAGATGTTCGATATCGTTTATACATTGACAGGAGGCGGACCTAGCCGTTCCACGACGACGCTAGTTGTCTATATCTATGACACAGCATTCAATTCACTCAACAAGACCGGCTATGCAACTGCGATGAGTGAGGTTCTGTTTGGATTTATCATGATCATTACGGTTATCATGTATACAATTATGAATAAGACATCAGATGACTAAAATTGGAAAGGCAGGGTATTCAGGATGAAAAATCAAGAGTTAATCACAAATAAGAAGCCGTTAAATCTTCGAATCAAAAACGGCATCAAATATTTTCCGGTCTTTGTTGTCCTGTGTGTGTTTGCGTTTTTACTGCTAGCACCACTAGTTTGGATGTGCCTTGGTTCTTTTAAGAGTGATACAGAGGTTATGCAGTATCCACCGAAGTTCTTTCCACAGGCAAATCATCTGTTGGAAAACTGGAAAACTGTATTGATAAGAATTGATTTTATTACAATGACAAAAAATACAGTGATCTATGCAGTTGGTTGTACAATTCCTTCCATGTTTATCAATGCATTGGCAGGATATGCATTTGCACGTTTCAATTTTAAAGGAAAAAATGTATTGTTTCTTTTGTTCTTGGCAACAATGATGATTCCATTTCAGGTAATCATGGTTCCATTGTATTTGGAGGTTTATTATTTAAAGTGGTTAAATACCTATTGGGGATTAATTATTCCGAAGGTTGCATCTGCCTACTGGATTTTCCTTTGCAGAGCAGCATTTCAGGAGCTTCCAAAAGAACTGGAAGATGCAGCGCGTATTGATGGTCTCGGTGAATTTGGTATTTTCTGGAAGATCATGCTTCCACTCGTAAAACCAACAATGATCACAATGCTTCTTCTTGGTATCAACAACTGCTGGAATGATCTTCTTTGGCCATTGATCGTAGCAAATGCATCTACAATGCGTACATTGTCAAATGGTTTGGCTATTTTTATCGGAGATCGTACCTCGGAGTACAGCTTGGCATTTACTGCGGCAACTGTATCCATGCTGCCAATGTTAATTCTGTATATCTTCGGACAGAAGTATTTCGTTGCCGGACAGGTTTCTTCTGGAATTAAGGGTTAATGTGGGGAGGTAACTATGGCATATTTACTTGCATATACAAAAAAAGGAGAGGGGTGCTACCCAGATTTTAATTATCCGGGACATGTTGGATATAATTGTGACTGGGAGCATGCGATGCATTTGGCTCTCAGTGAGGACGGAGTTCATTTCACACCTCTTCGCAACAATACGGGTATTTTATTTGCAAAGGCATCATTTGAAGAGAATGAATTTGTCGGCGTGACAAAAACGTTGATTGATCCGTGGATCTGTCGTGATGCAGATGGGACATTTCAGATCCTTTCTGTGCGCAGAAATCAGAATGCACCAGATTCGACACACACAGGCTGCATGATGGTATTTGAATCAAAGGATTTGGTTCATTATAGCGATCCAGTCTTTGTAAAACTTGCAGAGAAAGAGATTCGACATCCACGTTGCATCTATGATAAGGAAAATAAAGTTTATTATCTGGAGTGGGAGACGGTATCAGGTGTGTACTGTGCAATCAGCAGAGATTTGAGAAAAATAGAAAAAATCAAATCATGTGTGAAGACAAAATTTGCCGCAGATCAAGAACTCTCTTTACAAAATGGAAGCTTTGGCATCGATGGCTGCGTTCCGGGAAATCGCATCGAAATTACAGATGAAGAAAAGCGGGTAATAGAAAATTATTTTTCTGATATTCATTATGTAAAGACGAAGTCGATTCAAATGAAATGGCCAAAAGGAGAGAAAATCAGCACAGATGGAAAAAAGATAAAAGCAAAGCTTCCAAGAGCAGTCTGTGTCTACAGTGATGGATCAACTCATGAAAAGCCTGTACAGTGGGATGAATCTGCACTTGCAGGCATAGACGTGACAAAGCCTGGTACTTGGAAGATTCCGGGAAAGATTTTACATAAAAGCTGGAAATTTCCAATGCCACTTCGGTTTCGCGAAGATGAGCTTGTTGAATTTAATGGAATGTCTGATCCGTGCGTGACTGAATATCATGGAAAATATTACCTTTCGTCCTCAGGCACACATCACATTCAGCTTCGCATTGCAGATACAATAGAAGGAACCTTTGATGCTGAACCGACCGTCATCTATCGTATTCCACTAGAAAATGGTCTTCATTTTGTTGGAACATGGGCAGCAGAGCTTCACGAGATAGATGGTGTGTTATATCTATTTACTTCTCTCTGTGAGAATGCACAGTGGATTCATGTAAAATCAGTTATTCTTCGCTGTAATGGTGATCCGGCAGATCCTAATTCATGGGAAGCACCTAGAAAGTGTGTTAAGATAGATGGCTCCGATCTGACCGAGGGCGGCATTTCACTTGATATGACATGGTTTCGTGATAATGGAAGGGATTATGTGATGTGGTCTGATCGTAAGATTCACTACGGTGTAGACGATGAACATTTTGAGGCAGGAACAGCTGATGTTTATATCGCAACAGTTGATCCGAAAAAACCATGGCAGCTTACAAGCGAGCCGCACTGTGTTGTGCGCCCTATGTATGGTTGGGATCGCTATGAGACACCGGTAGACGAAGGCCCATATTTGCTTCGCCGCGGTGATGATCTCTTTGTAACAATTTCTGGATCTTCTACAAGCATGGGCGATTTGTACGATGTTGGTTTGCTTCATGCAAAGAGTGGTGCAGATCTGCTGCAGGAAGAAAGCTGGACATGGCTTAGTTATCCGCTTTTGACAAAAGAAAGCGTGCCGGGCGAGTATGGACCAGGCCACAACAACTTTATTAAAGATCCAGACACAGGAGATGATTTGATGATTTATCATGCCATTCCACATGATGAAAACGACAAAACATTATTTCGTCAGCCAGGAATCCGCCGTGTACACTGGGCAAAGAATGGACTGCCATATCTTGAGATGACACCAGAGCGTGATCTGCCAGAGGCATGCGAGGAGGTTGTGATGAAGTTTACAATTGAGTAAAATAGCCACGGGGCAGGAAAAAATGTTATTTTTCCTGCCCCATGGCTCATGAATCTATCATTAAAAGCCAATCTATTACATTTATAACTTTTATTCCTTCATAGTTTCCAAGAGAAAATCGATCCAGTGTCAAAACAATTTTTTCATAGTTGTCTTGGATATGGCGCAGTGGGCGCATTTCTCTCTCAAATGTTTCTTCCGCAGTCATATCAGCTGTGACTTGATAATAAGTAATAATATCTTGACTTTGGGCAACAAAGTCCACCTCTGTAGAACCGTATTTTCCAATATTAACTTTATTTCCTCTGCGTAATAACTCAAAAAATACAATATTTTCGATGGAAAAACCAAGATCATAGCCTTTTCTTGGAAGAATATAGTTTCGAAGTCCAAGGTCGACCATATACATTTTTTTGTTGACCTTTAAAAGCTGCTTTCCGATAATGTCAAACCGCTCAGTAGGATAAAAGATAAAAGCCTCTGTCAAAGCGTCTACATAGTCATTAACCGTATTTTGCGAAATTTTTCTTCCAGATGATGTTAGATAGTCAGTTACACTTTTCATTGAAATCGGACTACCAATTACGCTAGCTAGATATCGTGCGATTGTTTTTAATAGTGCGATATCTGTAATTTTTCGTTTTCCAACATCCGATTCTTTCCGCATTTGTCGATCTTCAATATCCTTAACAATGACAGTGTTATAGATACCTTCAAGGTACTGGTCGATCTTCTCAGTTGTACGATTCATTACAGAAACATAGGGAAATCCACCTGTTTTCATGAACTCAGCAAATGCATCTTCTTTTGGAATTCCTGTCAGTGTAACATACTCGTGAAATGAGAGTGGAAGCATTGAAATTTCTACATATCTGCCTGATAAAAGAGTTGCTAGTTCACTCGAAAGCAAATATGAATTAGATCCTGTAATGTACACATCTGTATTATCTTTCATATTTGAACAACCCCGCCCGACGGGTCGGACGAGGATTCCGTTGCAGCCGTCAGG
>CAUCWU010000081.1 GCA_958446555.1 uncultured Lachnospiraceae bacterium
TACTAATATCAGTAATTATTACTATAAACGTCACTCGAAACTACCATTCAGAAAGGACTACATACTATGATTAAATACAGTCGCCAACGTGAGGCAATCGTTCACTATCTGACTGGGCGAACCGACCATCCAAGTGCTGAGATGGTCTATCAGGCCCTTCGCCAGACGCATCCAAATATCAGTCTTGGAACCGTCTACCGAAATCTTGGCTTTCTTGAGGAAAAAGGTCAACTGATGCGAATTCCGATAGACAATGGCTCGGACCGTTTTGACCCAAATGTCGCGCCACACTACCACTTTTTGTGTAGAAAATGCGGATGTTTACAGGATGTTCCAATGACTGCTCTTGACTCGCTTAATCAGCTCGCTCAAGCACATATCGAGGGCATTGTAGAGAGTCATTCGCTCGTTTTTAAGGGATTATGTAAAGAGTGCGCCAAGCTTTCCGAAGCAGAAATAGAATAATTTCATAATCTTGGCAATCACTTCACTGAGAAGGTTTTCGTAACCCTGGTATCTTTCAAAAATATTTAGAAAAGCACTTGACACTTTCTATCCTTTATGCTATTATCATATCAGTAACAATTACTATTATCAATCAGGGCACTGACCCTATCCAGTCCCTGATTGGTAACAGTAACTAACACAAGCGGTTATCCCGCTGGCACTACTGTAAATTCACTGAAGGAAGATTTTTTCTTCCCAGTCTTTAAAAATTTTAATTTGAAAAGGAGATTACAATTATGGCTAAATTTGTCTGTCAGGTATGCGGTTACGTTTATGAAGGAGATGCTGCTCCGGAGTTCTGTCCGGTATGTAAGGCACCGGCTTCCAAGTTCACAAAGCAGGAAGAGACCTTAACTTGGGCTGCTGAGCATGTTGTAGGTGTTGCACAGGGTGTCAGCGAAGATATTCTTGCTGATTTAAGAGCTAACTTCCAGGGTGAGTGCTCTGAGGTTGGTATGTATCTGGCTATGGCTCGTGTTGCTCACAGAGAAGGCTATCCGGAAATCGGCTTATACTGGGAGAAGGCAGCTTACGAAGAGGCTGAGCATGCAGCTAAGTTTGCTGAGCTTTTAGGCGAGGTTGTTACCGATTCCACAAAGAAGAATCTGCAGATGCGTGTAGAGGCTGAAAACGGCGCTACTGCTGGTAAGATGGATCTTGCAAAGCGTGCTAAGGCTGCTAACCTTGATGCAATCCATGACACTGTTCATGAGATGGCTCGCGATGAGGCTCGTCACGGCAAGGCATTCGCAGGTCTGTTAAAGAGATATTTTGGTGAGTAACGTTATTCATTGTCACTTCGAAAAGAGGTAATGATATGGAAAATTATACCATTTGCAATTGTAAAAATGTAACTTACTTTGATGTCGCAGAAGCGCTGCACAACAGTCCTACTTTCAGCGATGTAGAAAAGACGTTTGATGAAGTACAAAAAATCACCCACTGCTCTACTGGATGCGGTGGATGTCACGGAAAGATCTTAGACGCTATTTCCGAGATCATGAATAAATAAAAAAAGGAAGATCATCCAAAAACGGGTGATCTTCTTTTTTCATGTCATTTACCAGTTGTTTTTTTGTAATTATCTGTTATACTATTACTAGATTATGTAGTTTTTAAAACCAGATAATATTTTAAAAAAACAATGGAGGTTATGATATATGATTACCAGAATTATTTCCGACTCTTCCTGCGAACTTTTTGACAGCGCAGATGGGCAGTTTCGTACAGCACCTTTGACAATCTCCACAGATGAGCGTTCATTTCTTGATGACGACAATCTAAATACACGCGAGATGCTTGACTATCTTTCTGCACACAAAGGACGCTCATACACGGCATGCCCAAGTATTGAAAGCTGGTTAAGCTGCTTTGAGGGTGCCGATGTTATTTACGTTGCAGTGATGACTAGCGCACTTTCCGGAACGCTCAACTCTGCATTATCCGCAAAGTCCATCTATGAGCAGCAGCATCCTGAAGTAAAAATTCATATATTTGACACACTGACTACCGGACCTGAGCTATGGCTCTTTATTGAAAAGCTTGAGGAACTTGTCGCTTCCGGTACATCATACGATGAAGTAATTCGTATTGCTGATGAATATATTCACACAACGCGTCTGTTCTTTGCCTTAAAGTCTCTTCATAATCTAGCAGCCAACGGCCGTATTAATAAAGCAGTTGCTTCTGCAATCGGTATTCTTGGTATCTCAATTTTATGTACCGCAACTGAGGAAGGCCGCATTCACCCGATTGGCAAATGCCGAAGCTCGAAAAAATTAATCGCTTCGATTATGGATCAGCTTGACAAGGCCGGCTATCACGGTGGCAAGGTTCGCATTAGCCATATCGAAAATGTTGCGCTTGCTGAGAGCCTTCAGGAAGAAATCTATAAAAAATACCCGCAGGCAGATGTCCAATTTCGACATTGCCGCGGGCTTTGCAGCTACTATGCGGAAAGAGGCGGTATTTTACTCGGCTGCGAGTGTTGATTCTTTTTTCGCAGCTAACTCCTCAACGATTTGTCTTACCAGCTTGCCGTCGCACTCCTGCACGACATGCGCATATTTTTCATACAGCGGACAGCGCTCATTGTACAAATCACGAAGCGTCTGTCCGTCTTTTAATGCAACTCCACGAGCTGTCAAATCGCCCAGTCGCTCTTCAATTTCTTCATAAGAAAGCTTCAAATAGACAACACAGCCAATCTCCCTTAAATGCTCCATCGCTTTCTCGCCGTAGATGACACTTCCTCCGGTTGCGATGACCGCATTCTCACAATTTAAAGATGCGTTAATCTCCTCCTCAATCCTTAAAAAGCCATCGACTCCATGCTCAGTAATCAGCTCATGCAACAGTTTTTTTGTCTGCTCCTGAATCACTAGATCTGAATCTAAAAAGCGGTATCCCAGTCTTTTTGCTAACACAACACCGACCGTACTTTTTCCGGCACCCGGCATTCCAATCAGCACAATATTCTTCTTTTCCTGCATTGTTTCCATAGTATCAAATCCTCTCGTATGTTTGCTTACTGTCTGCTTGTCCATGGGGTCAGGAGAACTATGGGGTCAGGCACGGATAAACTCAAGTTTCGTGAACTGACCCCAATTTCGCACTTTAGGTTTCGAACTGACCCCAGTTTCGCACTTATTATATCAGAAGAAAACGTTGTCTTCTACAGAAATTTTTTTCAGATTGGTGTGTTTCTTAATGCTCATTCTGCTTTAGTCGCTTTTGAAATTCTGCCTGGTACAACTCTAATTCAAAATCTTGCCTATTTTTGTGAAGCATATTTTGCAAAGAAATTCCCACTCCAGCCAACTGTACTGCCACAACCGTCAAAAAGCCAGATACAATCAATGTTGGAAATCTCGGCACTAATCCAGTCTGAATGTATGTAACAAGTACTGGTAAGAATAGTAACAGGGCAACAAGCAAAATTCCTGCACTGATTGTACCAAAAAAGGCAAATGGATTATAAATACGGAACAAACGAATCAACGTTTTAATTACACTCCATCCATCCGAAAACGTATCAAGCTTTGACTCGCTTCCCTCTGGTCGATCTCGATATGGTATAATCACATTTTCGATCTGTAGTCGCTTGTCAATTGCATGAATGCTCATCTCAGTCTCGATTTCAAATCGACATGATAAAATTGGGAATGTCTTTACAAATCGATAGCTAAATGCTCGATACCCAGTCATAATGTCTCGTATATTTCCATGAAAAAACTTTGTGATCATTCCTCTGACAAGTCGATTTCCAAGATTGTGAAATGGTCGCTTATTTTCGGTAAAGTAGGTGGATGAGAGTCGATCTCCCACTACCATATCAGCATTGTGATTCTTAACGAGATGAACCATTTCCGGTGCCGATTCTGCCGGATAGGTATCATCTCCATCCACCAGTATATAGCAGTTTGCGTCAATCTCCTGAAACATTCGTCTGACAACATTTCCCTTTCCCTGCTGATATTCATACCGCACAACTGCTCCCGCTTTCTTTGCAATCTCGTCTGTGCCATCGGTTGAGTTGTTGTCGTATACATAAATTACCGCATCTGGGAGCACACGGTGAAAATCCTCCACCACTTTCCCAATTGTTTTGCTCTCATTATAACACGGTATCATTACTGCTATCTCATCCATTCTCATTTTCTCCCGTAAAACTTTTTCTCACAATATTTATCCAAACTCTGTTCTTTCATGGGGTCAAGCACGGATAAACTTAGTTTCCGTGAACTGACCCCATGAGGCACACATAAACTTAGTTTTCTTGAACTGACCCCATGAAAGATCAATACACACATTGATAAATCGATAACCTAGCGCCACTGTAACACTTTTGAAATTCGATTTCGCTATTTCGTGAATCACTTCCAAAAACAGTGCCATCTGCTATCTTTTCATCAAGTTCATCTGTGCTCACAATGTATTTTATGTTCAACTTTTTCAATGTTTCTGGTGAGAATGTCACTTCCACATAATCAGCTGCCAGCAACTGCAAATCTTGCTCACTTCCAAACGAAGCACGAATATGGCAATAGCGATTATAAAGATCCTCATAAGCACCTGTCTCATCTAAGCTTGCCCATCGCTCATTCTGCGGATAGGTCTGTGTTGTATTGAAGCAATCTGCACCAACCATTGCAGGAAGGTTCGTCTGTGGATAATTCAAATCAACCACAAGCCAAATCGCACTCGGATCTTCCTTTACAATTTCACGCATCGCCTTCATCGTCTCGCTCTTCGTAATTTCCGGTGTTCCTTTTGCAATCGGGTTGATCCACGCTGAGCATGCAAATACCACCACGCTGGAATACAAGATTGCTGCCAAATATTTTTTTCTATGTGCTTGGTACAACAGATAAAATGCAATTACCAATACGATCCATACAAAGATGATCTTCCATTGCACATCAAAATATTCAAATTGACTTCCACTTTTGTCATATTTCGTAAAGCCCCATGCCAGTCCAACCGGAATAATTGAAGAGAGTACGGCGATAAGAGCAGAAAGCCATCTCTTCATACCTTGCTCCTTGAGTGAGAGCGCACGAATCAAAACGGTCAATCGAAGAAAACCAAGCACCTGTGGACCTCTGTTTGCATTGGTGAAGCTAAGAAGCATAATCTTAGATAACCACATTGGCACACCGACACAGTAGAAATAGTCCAAAAACAAATTCATCACCAGCAACAAAATGAGTAGCGGATCTCTTTTCTTTTCCCTAAAAATGACCCACATCGACAGTAAAAATCCAGCTGGTGCAAAGCAAATGATCGATGAATTTTCTATAATTAACTCTGGCGGATTTAATTTACTAAGAAGCGAAATTGGATACTTCATGATCCATAAAAGTCCGCCTCCACCTGATGACGCAACTGCCCTTCCCGGATAAACAGAATTTAACTCTGCTTTTATGACATCCAGTGAGCTAACCATCAAAACAAGCACACCAGCCACTGTTATGCCAATGATGATAAGCCACGGAATCATATCCTTCTTACCTAACACTTTCTTATCCGTTTTGCAGAAAATCACCCACAAAAAGAGCGGAACAAATCCCCAAGCCACCGGTGCCATCCAAGTCGGATAAAAGGTAAGCACATATCCAACCGCACAGATAGACATACCGACTGCCACCAAAAATTTATTTTTTTGAAAAGGCTTTGACACCAGATAGTTGGTTCCAAGCACAAAGCAAGCACCATAAATTAACATCTCGGCAAGACCGTTGATTGCAAACCACCACTGTAAAAATGGCGCAAAGCTTACGCACACGGATAACATTACTGACAAGCGTTTTTGTCCGTCAGTGATGAGCATACCAAGCTCAAACCAAGATAAAAATAATGCGATCAAACGTCCACACCAAAACCACGTCAGCCCTCTCTCACTTCCAAAAAGCAGATATCCCCAATAGAAAGGACGAAACAGAGTGAGAATATCCCAAGCCGGCTGTCCATACACAAGCATATTGTCGGTCTTAATTGAACCAAGTGTCAAACTATACCGATTGTAAGCACCAAGCGCATTGTATTGTTGGCGAAAGCATAGCGGAGTCAATGCACCCCACTCGTCACTTCGATATGCGCGAGGTCCTCCTAGTAGAACGCCTGACTTATCTTCCCCCAAAAGTGCCTGCCAGCAGCCCATTGAAGAGCCATTCATTTTTAATAAAATCAATACAATAAATAGAAAAAAAGCCAACGCAAAACGGTATTGATAAATAAAATCAACTATTTTGTCTCTTTTTTGCCATCCCCTCATCTAACTTTCTCCTTCTCAACTTTTTTTTTCTGACTTACCTATGTTTTGCATAATGTACTTTTCTGCACTAAATAAAATGACACCAAGTGCAACCATTAAAACAGCACTACACCCAAGTAGTCTCACATATCCGCCAACTCCTGCAGCATTTCCTTCAAATGGAGTGAGTACTTGATCGATAATCATTTTGTGGATCATATAAACGGCAAATGAATATTTTGCCCAGATTGCAAATATACTTTTCAATTTTGCTATCGGTTTTACCGAAATTGTCTGAAGAAAATCTCCCACAAACCATAAAATGCAGTAGAGCGCAACACCTTGAATCAAAACTGAATACATATAATCAAAGCGGGCTCCTACTGAGCAGAACACTACGGTAATAGCAAGTGCAATTGCAGCCACAGCACGCGGAATCTTCTTCACATAAATTCCAAAATACATTCCAATTGCGAAGTCAACTACTCGAAGCATTGCATCCGTTTCCTTATTTCTCGCAAATGGATAAAAATTCATCACCAAAAGATAATAAATCACTAAAACACAAAAAGTAATCTTTGGATATTTGCGAATTGCCTGATACAAAAGCGGACATACTAGATAGCAGATAATGATCATACCAATAAACCATTCTCCTACCAAATAAAAAGTTGGAATATGGTAGAGACTTAAATAACCATCTAAACCGAACAATGTAAAAATCATTGATCCATGAAACTGGATCTTATCTGGTGACATAAAAACAATATAGGCCACAATATAGGCCAAATAATACAACGGCAAAATGGATAGCATACGCTTTTTATAATAAGTAAGCACTGCCCTTTTCTCCATTTTTCCACTCTCTGGCAATCCTCTTTCCAAACTCATCACGGAAAGCGTTCCCGACATTAGAAGAAATAAGATAACCCCCATCTGACTAAAAGATACTCGTTTTCCCATAAACAAATGAATACACGGTGAATCCATATTTAAGTTTATCAACGTCTCATTAAAATGCGTGATAATAACAAATATCATTGCCAAACCTCGTATCCAATCAAAACGAAATAACTTACTGTTCTGTTTCATACTGATCCCTCCTCCATCAGCTTTTGTTTAATTCATATACACTTAGTCTATCACAGTCGATACAAAAGCGCAATGAATACACTTATGTTTTTCGTTATTCTTACAATTTGATGATAATTCTCTGTTTTTTCCTATTATCTCTATTGATTCTCTGCTAGTATCCATGTATAGTTTGGGTAGAGCGTTTCAACAGAACTAAACAGAAAAATATAACTAATTTTAGAAAGGACTTTTTATCTTATGAGTAAGGGACAAATTTTTCACAGCACTTTTTCTGAGTACAAAGATCCATACACAGGCACTGTTGTAAAGCGTCTGACAGATCCGTCAATTTTAAGCCATCATATGTATTTTTACAATCGTATGACAACTTCGGATGGCAATTTTCTTTTGATCTGCCAAAAGCGCGATGAAGGGCGTCAGCTCTATATACTCAATCTTCACACTGGTGAAATTCGACAGATCACAGAAGGGGAAGGGATCGGTCAGGACAGTGCAATGTTTTCGCACGATGACAAGACGATCTTTTATCAGCAAAACAATCGCTTTTATGCGATGGATGCTAAAACTCTTGAGGCGCACTGTTTTTACGAGACGCCAGAAGGTTGGAGTGGCGGTGCTTCCGGTATGAGTAGTGACAATCGTTTTATGTCAATCGTTGAGACGAAAATTGACACCTTGCCTCCTCGAGACGGCAGCGCTGGTTGGAATTTCTTTGCGTTAACCTGCCAAGCAAAACCGCTATGTCGCATCGTCTACATTGATGTCGAAACCGGAAAAAGCCATGTCGTGCTTGAAGATCACTGTTGGTTTGGTCACACGCAAATTCGTCCAAACGATCCAGACACAATTCTTTTTTGCCATGAAGGTCCGTATAACCTAATTGATGCAAGACTTTGGCTTGTGCAAAGCGACGGCAGCAATTATCGCCGATGTAGAGAACAGCCATCTGATTTGATTTTAACACACGAGTTTTGGCTACCAGATGGTTCTAAATTTGCCTATGTCTACCGCGAGACAACCGGTGCAAAGACAGAAAATATTCGTCTGATGGACCCTGAAACATTGACAGAAGAAATTTTAATGCCATGTTCTCCATTTGCCCATTTTATTTGCGATAAGAAAAATGAATATATGGTTGGCGATTCTCAGGGAAGCGATGTTCCGATTCACCTAT